>CAZHQP010000514.1:0-1519 GCA_964534735.1 uncultured Roseivirgaceae bacterium | reverse complement strand
AACCACTAAAATGGAAGTGACTTTATGATTTTCCATCATCATTAGAGCGTCATATGCGAGCATTTGTGGTGATATTTTTTTGTAATTTTGAGTCATGACTTGTTTCATCAAGGTGGTATGTAAATTCAGACCTTGATTAAGGGTACGACGGAGATCACCATCGGTGTAAATGCCGACGAGATTTCCTGAGCTATCTTGTACGGATGTCATTCCAAGTTGTTTCTGAGTCATTTCGATCAGGGCATCTTGAACATTTGCTTCGAAATGAATGCGAGGAATGGCTTGGTCGCGTCGCATAACATCTTCGATACGCAGGAGTAAGCGCTTTCCTAAATTTCCCGCAGGATGATAGCGGGCGTAATCTTGAGCGGTGAATCCTTTAGCTTCGAGTAACGTCAGGGCAATGGCGTCACCCATCACAAGTGTCGCCGTTGTGCTTGATGTTGGGGCTAATCCCAGCGGACAGGCTTCTTGTACCACGCCAATATTCAAATGAACGTCTGCACGTTTGGCCATAGTTGAAGATGGATTTCCTGTAATGGCTATCAGCGGAATACGAAGATTTTTGATCAGAGGAAGTAAGCTGACAATTTCAGCGGTTTCGCCTGAATTTGAAATGGTCAAAGCGATATCGCGGTAGGTAATCATCCCCAGATCGCCATGATTTGCTTCGCCGGGATGCAAAAAGAAAGCGGGTGTACCTGTGCTTGCGAGTGTGGCGGCAATTTTGCCGCCGATATGACCAGATTTTCCCATGCCGATAACAACGACTCGACCATCACAATTTAGTATCAAGCGGCACGCTTGCGAAAAATTATCGTCGATGCGTTCGATTAATGTGGCGATGGCTTGCATTTCTGCACGAACGACAGACTTGCCTAATTGGCTCAATTTTTCTGAGGTAAGATCGGTGATTGCGGTAACTTCCATAATCCGTCCATTCTATCAGGATGCGCTCTGAAAGTCGAGTTTTCTCGATGTTTTCAACTGTTTTGAACTATCAGAAATTAGCGCAAAACCAATAAATATTGCTGGATTACTTTGTTAGGCTACACATTTTAAAATGAATATGCGAGACTGCGGTAATGACAGAATACTTAAGGGGCACTGTATGCTATCGATTCGAAAAGAATTGTTGAACATTTTTCAATCAGCGATCACCGAGTTGTTGGGTGAGGGGAACATTATAAAAGAATCGAGCATTCAACGGGCAAGCCGTCCTGAATTTGGCGATTATCAAGGGAACTTTGTGATGGGGTTTGCTAAAGCGCGTGGAGAAAATCCTAAAGCAATGGCTGATGCAGTGATTCAACGTGCTCTTCGTGCCCAAACTTCTGGGCCGTCCGTTTTTGAGAAATTAGAAAGCGCAGGTCCTGGGTTTATTAATATAACATTGAGCAAAGACACTGTGGCCCAACATCTCATGGCGTTTAATCCTAAAGAGTATTCAGAGGGTGCAGAGGCCCGCGGTAAAACGGTTGTAATAGATTATGGCAGTGCCAATGTTGCAAAAGAGATG
>CAZHQP010000513.1:0-1519 GCA_964534735.1 uncultured Roseivirgaceae bacterium | reverse complement strand
AAGCCTAATCATTCCTGGAATGCCGTGGAGCTGAATGGAAAATGGTACCTGTGCGATGCTACCTGGAGCAGTGGCTCATACGATACCGATCGGGAAGTGTATGTCAGAAACCCCGACCTCTCCTATTTCCTGGCCGACCCAAACGTTTTCGTTCGGAACCATTACCCGCTTGAAAAGAAATGGATGTTGTTAAAAGCTCCGGATTCCAAACCGGAAGTTAGGGATGACCCAACGTTTAACGAATTTGTAAACGGGCCACTCGTGTACAGCAGCGCATACAGGCATACCATCACCCGGCTTTCACCTGAAACGTTTGAGCTCCGCGCATCAAAAAGCGACACACTTCGCTTCAGCTTTATAAGTGATGCTGCTATTAAAAAGATTGAGCTCGCGGTTCACAGCAATGGCAAAGTCAGCTCCTATTATCCGGTAGCCTTACAAGATTCTGCGGGACGTTATACGATTGATCATTCCTTTAGTGACAAGGGTCGACACATTGTTCACATTCTGATCGACAATAGCTATGCGTTTACATACGCAGTGAAAGTAAAGTAGAACAATAAAATAACAATCAGCAGCCGGCACGTGAGTGAGCTGTGGACAGTGAAACCTGTTGTTAAAAAAAGATTCAGCTCAACCAGCCGTTGGCTGTTGCTTTGCGGGAGTACACAATCAGGAACACCCCGATAACAATAACCATTACCGGCATGATCATACCGCCCGGGCCGTACACGTCAATGTGCCTGCTGATAAAAAGCGAATGGACCATCTGAACAAGAATACCCATGAACGCTATAATAAACACCGGGGTCGCAAGCTTCTTTCTTAATAACAACAGGATGCTCCCGAGTAAGCTGCCCCATACAGCAATGGCGAAAGCAGCCGTTGCCCACACCGGAATCCCCGTGTAAAGCTCACGCTCAGCTTCGGGTAATGCTTGCAGAGCTTCAGGTGTCATCGTTACCTGCATGATGTAAGCCATCACGCCTAATAAGTTCCAGATTAGCGCGATCACACTGATAATCCAGAAGGAAGCGCCTGGTTTGTTGGATGCTGTGGTCATATCGTAATAAGGTTTAGTGAGAAAATTGGCAGTACAACTTAAGAAAAATTTTTTGAAGCCGCTGTACAAACCACGCATTTCTGTTTCAGCAGAATCAGAGTCTACTAGATGGCACGTACGGGATATTTTAATTGTGCGGGAAGGTTGCAGCTTACATATCCGTTTGAATGCGGCCCGAACCTTACGCGGAAAAAATAAGTCCAATGAAATTTTATGCTGATTATGGTAACCGTTGAGCAACGGTATATAAAAACGAAAGCTACCCTTTTCCGGATAGCTTCGCTCCTTTGATACAGTACCGCATCAGTCAATCTTGTTCAATCCCTTTGCGCGATCCTTATCGCTTTTGTCAATTTTATTCGTTCTTTTGTCTTTATCGGATTTCTCCCGTGCCGCCTTGTCTTTCTCAACGGCATCCTTATCCTTCATTCTATCTTTCCCGCGGTCTCTCACCTT
>CAZHQP010000512.1:958-1547 GCA_964534735.1 uncultured Roseivirgaceae bacterium | reverse complement strand
GCAAACGACAAACCCATATCACCAGGGCTCAGATTTTGTACAAAATGTGTTGCCGGCTGAATGATCGAAGCATCAACAAAAGGAGTAAAAGCAAAGGCCATAACAGCCAACAAAAGCAAAAACTTAAATTTAATTGGTTTCATAATGAATGAATTTTTAATGAAAATTTGTTTGTTTAAATACGGTTTAAATAAGCTTTACCAAAGTTTCTTTCACTTTGGTAAAGCTATCTTTATTATCCCCCTTTAGGGGCTAGGGGTCTACACATTCCAAAGAATCCGACCGGCAACAAATAAGTCAAACTTATAGGCACTAGTCTTATCACCCTGCTTTGGTTGCCGGTGACGAACGTGCAACGGTGAAGGATGCTGCAGTACTGAATCACATCGCGCACCTTGGTCAGATCGCGATCGTACTCAACCACAATATTGAATGCCGGAATGCTCGAAAGACTTGCACCTTTAGGCAATGCCGACTGCAACATATCAACCTCTTCTTTGAAAAGGGTTATAGATGCTTTGGCTTCGTAGTTCCCTTCGCCGTAACCCACAAAAAACATCCCGGCACCGCGTGCGCCTTCCATTTCCTG
>CAZHQP010000512.1:0-948 GCA_964534735.1 uncultured Roseivirgaceae bacterium | reverse complement strand
GTCGTATGACAGTTCGGTTACACCTTCCACATCACGACCAAGCATATTCACGGTTACAGAGTTCCAACCCTGCATTTTGCCAAATTTATTGGCAATCGTTGTATATTTATTTGATTCAGCCATGATTATTGAATTTTTGAAGTTAAACCTAAGTCCACATCAAACTCATGAACCACATCGCCCACTTGCACCTGCGCCCTTACGGCCATAGGAGTAGTAGCATTCACGTTCTGAGCCGGATTGATATACACATCAAATGCCTCAGCATTTCCGGTATTGATAAGCTGAGCAGTGACAGCATTCTTTACCTTTTCTTCAGCACTGGCAATCCACGTCGACTTAATAGTACCATCAAGTTCTTTCGATACTTTTGAGCGAACCAACGGGATAAGCGTATTGCGGATAATGCGCGCAGCTTTATTCCAGATACAGTTGAAATTAAAGAAAGCGTAATCGCTCGAGTCAACAACTGCAGTTGGGCAACCACTGAGATACCATCCGTCGTAGTTTTCAAACTTGCCAACGAAAATATAACCCTTTTCGGCCAAAGCTGTAGCCTGCGCACCAGTCAACGATCGAAACGGAGTTCCATCGCTCAAAGCAGCTGTCAGCCATCTGCTAAGCGTGGTGTCAGTAATACTGAAACTTTCTTCACCCTTACGGGCCGACGGTTTCACTTCAATATCCACACTTCCCAAATCTTCATGCACTTTTCGCACAGCCACCGAACCAAGCACGGTACCTACAGCAGCATGTTTTGCATATCCGGCATTGAGTGCAGCCTGTAACGGATCATGTCCGGCCACTACGCTGATATTCGGAGCTGCTAATGTTCGTAAATCATACAAATCAGCAAGCAGATTGAAAGCATCAGCGCTTGCTGCTTTCGCTATTCCTTCCAGGAACACACCATCAATCAAGAGCTTTTCAGCTGCAAATGCATTTACC
>CAZHQP010000511.1:0-1552 GCA_964534735.1 uncultured Roseivirgaceae bacterium | reverse complement strand
TTTTGGTTTGATTACCTGCCGAAGAAAATTGAATCTGTACTTTTCTTCCGTCACCAATTGTATACTCAATCGCTTTGAGATTGTCGACCTTTGTATAAACTCCGCCAAATTCAAAGCTAAAGCTTCCATCTTTTGCTGCCATGGTAGTTGAAAATGTCCCATTCAATCGCAGGTCATTTTCAGCTTTTGGTGCATGCCAGTCGGGTGAAGCAAAAGCCCATTGTGTAATGTGCTTTGGTTCATTCCAGAAATTCCAGACCTTTTCAACAGGCGCATTAACTATTGCTTCAACTGTGATTGTTTTATTCATAGTTTCCATGATTTTGTTGTGTTTAATTTACACTTCCGTTTGATTACAGAACAAACATAACGGTCAAAATCCGCTCAAAGGCGGTGTAAACACGACTTTGGAAGGGGTAATCCCGACAGGCAAATATTAATACTCTGTGACTAGTTCGAAAGGCTCTTTTGCGGAGTCAACAACCTTTCCATTCTCGCATTTGAGGATGCGTGCCGGGAATTTCTTGATTAAAGGATAATCATGGGTAGCCATCAACACCGCTGTTCCGCTTTTGTTGATCTGCTGGAATAACTTCAGAATGCCATGCGAAACTTCCGGATCCAGATTTCCGGTAGGCTCATCGGCTATTAGAATCAGCGGCTCGTTCAGCAATGCCCTGGCAATCACTACGCGCTGCTGTTCACCGCCTGAAAGTTGATGCGGCATTTTCTTTTCAACGGAGCCTAAGCCAACCTGCATGAGCACTTCAGATAAACGCGCCCGCATTTTTCCATTATCCGTCCAGCCTGTTGCTTTAAGCACAAACATCAGGTTATCGTCTACGCTGCGATCCGGAAATAGTTGAAAATCCTGGAAGATGATACCGAGCTTTCTGCGAAGCTTATGGATCTGAGAATCCTTTATTCCACGGATATTAAAACCGGCTACGTTAATATCTCCCAATCTTAGATCAAGATCAGCGTATAATGTTTTAAGCAGCGAAGATTTTCCTGATCCTGTTCTTCCAACAAGGAAAACGAACTCACCTTTTTCGATATCAAAATTAATATCGCGCAAAACGGTGTTATTGTCCTGGAATATGTGCGCATCGCTTACACGGACAACGGGATCAGTGGAGAACATTACCCGTTAACTTTTTTATGATCCGCCAGGAATTTGGCCAGGCCACTGTCGGTAAGCGGGTGGTTCAATAAAGCCGTGATTACGTTCAATGGACAAGTAACCACATCGGAACCGATTTCAGCACACTGGATCAGGTGCATGGTATGGCGTACAGAAGCTGAGAGAATTTCTGTGTCAAATCCGTAGTTATCGTAGATCAAACGGATCTGTGAAATCAGTTCAAGGCCATCTTGTGAAATGTCATCCAGACGCCCGATAAAAGGAGATACATAGCTTGCACCTGCTTTAGCTGCCAGAATTGCCTGGCCGGCAGAGAACACAAGTGTGCAGTTTGTGCGAATTCCTTCGCTTGAGAATTTCTTGATTGCCTTTACACCGTCCTTGATCATGGGCACTTTCACCACAATC
>CAZHQP010000510.1:0-1569 GCA_964534735.1 uncultured Roseivirgaceae bacterium | reverse complement strand
ACAAGCGATTCGGCAAGAAACTGACCCATCAGGTGCGGCCGGACTGCCCCCACAACTTTACGCAAGCCAACTTCTTTTGCTCTGCGGGCTGCACGTGCAGTAGCCAGGTTCATAAAGTTCAGGCAGGCTACAACCAGTATAAATACAGCCACCACCATAAAAATGTATACGTTCTGCGCATTTCCATGCCCGCCTATATCGGCCAGGAAATTTGAATGCAGGTGTATATCGGCAAGTGGCTGAAGCACAAAACTCACTTTTAGCACGGCTTCATTTTTTTTGTATATGTCCTGCATCTTCTTCTCGAGATCCGCGATTGCCTGATCTGATTGAAGGGCATTGTCATTTAGTTTGAGGTATGTATAGTAATTAAAGTTATCCCAAACGTTATTCCGGATATCATCGCGTGAACGTGCCAGGAAACGCATAGGCTGAACGAAGTCAAATTTAAGATGGGAGTTGCTGGGAACGTTGGCAAATACTCCGGTAATGGTAAAATCTTCTTTGTTATTCTTGCGGATGATCTTATCCACCACATCAATCGTGTTGAAATATTTCATTGCCATAGCCTCACTGATTACAATACCCTCCGGGTTGTCGAGCACATGTTCCCGATCGCCTTTGATCAAAGGAAAGTTAAATACCCTGAAAAAGTTGGAGTCGGCATACATTACACCTTTCTCTTCAAACCGGGTGTCACCCACCTGGATCAGGTCCCGGTCAATGCTGCTTATTCGTACTGATTCTTTTACTTCCGGAATTTCATTTTTGAAAGCCTGGGCCAGAGGCGCGGAAGTTACAGCAGCATGAACGTTCAATTCGGGCAGGGTGGCTGTTACTCGATAGATGCGATCATATTCCTGGTGAAACCTGTCGTAGCTCAGTTCATCATTTACCCACATGCCAATCAGAGCTGTACAACTGATACCGAGCGCAAGCCCGAGGATATTAATGAACGAAAAGCCTTTTTGGCGGAGAAGATTTCGGATCGCGACTTTAACGTAATTTCTGAGCATGTGAGAACGAGGTTATCTTGATGTAAGACGCGGAAAGATACCACAACGTTGCACGGAACGCACGTAAAGATCTGCTAAAACGATCTATCGGTAGTACCGGTTATCCGTTGATCGCTTGTTTGTTCCTCTTAAGGCTCCGCCTGCCATTGCCCCAAACCCCCCAACCAGTCCGCCAATAACGCCCGTAACCAGGAGTAGAACCGGCTTGCTAATAAAGAGGACTTTACTTACGCGTTCAGCGAGTGGTGCAGCTGAATTGAAGTCCATCATAAGCGCGTACAAGAGCCATAGTAGTGCTATTCCTAAAAATCCTGCTGCGAAGTTTGCTCTTGTATTAAAAGCAATTCCTCCCATAAACGCGGCAATCGCAATGCTCCACCAGGGCAATAAAAGCTCAAGAATAAATGCCAGTACGGCTATCAGTATAAGTTGAATCAGAAATTTCATTTAGAAGCCGGATTGAGTGAAACAGTATATAATGCTCTGCCTTCATCAGCAGTATGAAGAAATGATAATTGAAATAGCTTGTCGGCAACCCATGTATCCAACAGGT
>CAZHQP010000509.1:0-1586 GCA_964534735.1 uncultured Roseivirgaceae bacterium | reverse complement strand
GAATGATGTAGGGCTTTAATTGTCTCTTGTTCTTAAACTCTAATAACCTTAGATTTTGATTAGCGCTTATTCTGTTAAATACCTTTTCGTATACAGGAGAGAGCTTTTCAGGAACAGGCATCTGGTATGATACACAATCAAGCTCTTTTGTATATCCCTCTTGCTCAATAAGCACTTTCAGGTACGCAGGATTGACGGGTGTCGCCAGAACAGGTAACAATTCAAGTCCTTCAATCTGAATACCCTGCGGATCTTTATCAGAGAACCCATATGGCCCAATCAATTTGGTCATACCCTGTTCCCGACTCCAATGTTCAATTTTTTGAATTAGCGCATGTGCAGCAGCCTGATCGTTTATACAATCAAGCGCAAAGAAACGTGCAGTTTTTTCATGATGATCTTCGTTGTATTTCCGGTTGATGATGCCCATGATTCTGCCAACAGGTTTGTTATCCTTATATAACAATACCCGGATCACATCCGAATACAACAGCGCCTTGTTCTGCCTGGAATCGTGAAAATTCCATTCATCACCATACAGAGGCGGAACCCAGCGTTTGCTGCCTCTATAAATTTTCTCCGGAAGAAAGATAAATTCTTTTAAAAGTGATTTTGAATCGACAAGCTTTAGTTCTAATGCCATAGCTTAAAGGATGCCGTAAATTCAGATATTTTAATCAAGTTTTAAAACTTCCTTCAGCTCACTTTTGAAGAGATTTATTAGTAAATAGCTGTCTCAAACCTTTACCATATGAAAATAAATTTCTTCATTATTGTTTGCGTGGCTGTTGCCATTTCGGCCGGAGCGCAAACTGGCAAATTGTATACACCGCTTGAGTTCCAAAAGGCTTACGCTAAAGGAACGCGTAAAACAGATGGAAGTGTGTCGCCCGCATACTGGCAGAACCGCTCCGACTATAAGTTGAAAGCTAAAGTCAACCCGAAAACCAAAAAGCTTGAAGGTGAGGGAGTGATTACGTATTATAATAACAGCCCGGATTCACTTACTCAAATCGTTTTTCATACCTACCCGGATTATTACAAGGAAGGCTCTAAACGCGCTGGCTTCTTTGCAGGAAATTCATATTTGAAAAACGAGGGTATGGTAATAACAAAATTTGCTATCAATGGCCGGCAGATCAAAATTGCACCTTCAGACAGCATCTATTACAACGGATCGAACTACACCGTTCGATTAGCGAAGAAAAAGAAAATAGCTCCTAAATCTTCTGTTAAAATTGAGGTAAGCTGGAATTATACTATTCCGGGAAAAGGATTTGAACGCAGCGGAGCGATCGACAGCACTTCGATGTTTGTTGCATACTGGTATCCTGAAATGTCAGTGCTCGATGATATCAACGGATGGGATCGCATTGTGTATGATGCAGCAACTGAATTTTACCACGACTATTCCAACTATGAAGTTGAAGTAACTGCACCGGATAATTTTGTTGTATGGGGTTCGGTAGCACCCAGCAATCCAGCAGAGGTTTACTCCAAAACAATTCAGGACCGGATTGCGAAAGCAAAGAAGAGCACTGATCCTGTTTCGATCTACACGACAACTGATTTTAATAAAGGCAAAG
>CAZHQP010000508.1:0-1587 GCA_964534735.1 uncultured Roseivirgaceae bacterium | reverse complement strand
TCAGTCTAACCGGAACATTTCACTCTCCCCGAACACTGCGATCAATACCAAGCCTCAGCTCGAAATTTGGGCCGATGATGTAAAGTGTTCCCACGGCTGTACGATTGGTCAGCTGGATGAAGAAGCATTATTCTATCTGCAAAGCCGTGGTATCGATAAAGCAACTGCACAAGGCATGTTGCTGTATGCTTTTACAGCAGAAACACTGAAGACCGTTTCAAACGAAACTTTAAAGGCGTATGTTGACTCATTGATCAGCGAACGCCTGCATAAAAACTTCTAACCATGAGCATAGTTACACGGGCTTCACTTGATATTGAAAAGATCCGGAAGCAATTTCCGGTGCTTCACCAGCAAGTGAACGGTCGTGATCTGGTTTACTTCGATAACGCAGCCACTAATCAAAAGCCTGAAGTTGTCATTAACACACTGGTTGATTACTACAAAGGCTATAACGCGAACATTCACCGCGGCATTCATACATTAGCTGAAAAAGCAACCAAAGCCTACGAGGAAACCCGCGCTTTGGCAAAAACATTCATCAACGCATCTTCCGAACAGGAGATCATTTTTGTGCGCGGTGTTACGGAAGCCATCAATCTTGTAGCCGCATCTTACGGGAAAGCATTTATCCAGGCGGGTGATGAGATTATCATCTCCGGACTCGAACATCACTCCAATATAGTTCCATGGCAATTTGTGTGTGAAGACCGGGGTGCAACTCTGAAAATTATAAACGTTAATGATTCAGGGGAACTTGATATCGACCACTACAAAGCTCTATTGTCACCCCAAACAAAGCTGGTTGCCGTTAATCATGCATCGAATAGTTTAGGTACGATTAATCCAATCAAACAGATCATTGATCTCGCACATGCGCATCACGCAGTTGTCCTGATCGATGGCGCGCAGGCCGGAGCACATTTAGAGATCGATGTGCAGGCGTTGAATTGCGACTTCTATTGCTTGTCGTCACACAAAATGTTCGGGCCAACCGGGACTGGCATTCTCTATGGCAAACAGGCACTGCTCGAACTGATGCCTCCGTACCAGGGTGGTGGTGAAATGATCAAAAGTGTTACGTTTGAGAAAACTACGTATAACGATCTCCCGTATAAATTCGAAGCGGGTACGCCCAACATTGCAGATGTTATCGCTTTCGGAAAGGCGATTGAGTTCATCAATACGATTGGCAAAGACGCGATGGCGGCTCACGAGCATAAGCTGTTGATGTACGCCACCGAAAAAATCAAAACCTTGCCGCACATCCGCGTGATTGGTGAGGCGAAAGAAAAAGTCGGAGTCCTCTCCTTTTCTGTAGAAGGCATTCATCCATTTGATATTGGTCAGATGCTTGACGCACGAGGAATTGCCGTGAGAACCGGACATCATTGTACAGAGCCTTTAATGGCACGCTTCGGAATTGAAGGAACTGTGCGTGCTTCGTTCAGCGTTTATAATACAAAACAGGAAGTCGATCAATTGATTGAAGGTCTTGACCGGATTATTAAGTTTATGAAATAATGGTTAGGTCCATTTCTGATATACAGGACGAAATTATCAGTGAGTTTTCATTGCTCGATGGCG
>CAZHQP010000507.1:0-1589 GCA_964534735.1 uncultured Roseivirgaceae bacterium | reverse complement strand
GCCATCAAACCCGGCAGGAGTTCACCAGCCGCAGAATTCACCCGATATTCGCGGCACAGTTTTGCCAGCAGATTCAGGAAAAAAGAGCTTATGATAACGCAACTAAAAAATATTCCGAATACAATGGTCGGTTTTAAGGCTTCAAAAGAAGTTACGAAAGAAGACTTCGATAAAATCGTTCTCCCCGCAGTAGCCGAACTGGTGCAGCGCACGGACGAGCTTAACTACATGCTGGTGCTCGATACTCCGCTTAAGAATTTTACACTGGGAGCGTGGATTAAAGATGCCCTGTTGGGACTCAATAACCTCAACAAATGGAATCGCGCGGCAATTGTTACGGATTCTGATAGCATCATTGCCTTTACTAATATGTTCAGCAAAGTTATGCCCGGAGAATTTAAAGGCTTTACTCCCGATCAAATGGATAAAGCGATCGAATGGACAAGTGGTCAGGGACTTTTAGCCAAACAGGTTTACCAGGCAGAGGACGACTTAAGAGAGTAGTGTATCAGACGTTTTAACAGGATTTGAACTTAATAATCTGTCAAAATCCTTAAAAGCAGCCGTTTTGGCCGGACTTAAAGTTGGTATATGGATTGATCTATTATCTGCGAAAGGAGAACCAAGTGATGAAAAAGAAAAAGTTTAAAGACCTGTTAACCTCGGTGGACATTCTGAACACGTTGAGCGGTGGCGTAAGTGAGCCACTTGTATCGAAGCGTGAGGAAGCCGACCGGCATGAGGTGCGGGTTCGTGTTCCCGGAATTGATAAGGAATATTTGCAGGCTGAAATTCATGACAACGAGCTGATCATCTTTTATATGATCCCGCTTGAGTCAAACGGCAAGGAAGTGCAGCTTCCCCAAATCATTTACAACAATACGATCCCTTACTTTGTAAAGATCAACAGCATCCAGGCGCATTATGAAGATAATATGCTGGTGGTTGAGCTTCCGTTCAATGAATTTTCGAACGGGTATAACAAGAAAATAAAAGCGAGTTAAGCTATCTTTAACCTGCGTTGGAAATCGCCTGCCTGAGATAATCAGCAGGCGATTTTTTTATTGCTGCTCCGCGACATAATTTGTCAGTGTGCACGATTATCTTTGCGCTTGAATGTCTCTTTTTGTCGCCTCACTCAACTCCGGAAGCAATGGTAATTGCTACTACATCGGCAACGATGAAGAAGGCGTGTTGGTGGATGTGGGTATCTCCTGCCGCGAAGTTGAGAAGCGCCTGAAGCGGCTCGAAATCCCGATCACTAAAATTAAAGCTGTTTTTATTACGCATGAGCATGGCGACCATATCCATGGGGTAACAGCTCTCTCCAAAAAACATAAGCTGCCGGTTTACATCACGCATGGAACAACCCTATATGGAAATCTTGGCCTTGACCCGGCTTATGCCATTCCTTTTCGACCTTATGAACCAATTGTAATTGGAAAGCTTTCAGTTTCCGCTTTCCCGATTACGCATGATGCGAATGATCCGCACAATTTCATTATCGCGAATGAGTCCGTAACAATCGGAATCTTTACCGACATAGGCTTTCCGTGCTATCATGTAACGCAGCACTTCGCGCAATGTCA
>CAZHQP010000506.1:0-1592 GCA_964534735.1 uncultured Roseivirgaceae bacterium | reverse complement strand
GAGGTACATCACATCCTTATACAACAGATAGATAATGCGGGGAATGCTGGCGCCATGCACTTTTCTGATTCCAATTTCTTTAGTGCGTTGTGCTGCTGTAAAGGCTGATAACCCTAACAAACCAAGCAATGAAATAAAGATGCAGATGTATGCAAGGTTTGAAAGTAACTTATATTGAGTTTCGTCAGCTTTGTATTGCTCGTTGAAGCGCTGGTCCAAAAAGAAATACTCGAACGGATGATTCGGATCATAAGTTGTCCACTTCTCTCTGATGAATTCCATGGTTTGGGGAAGGTTCTCGCCTGCGACCTTTAAATGTAAAAATCCGCCTTCTTCTCTTGATTTAACAATAATCAATGGCTCAATCGGGTTATGTAACGATTGGTAATTGAAATCTTTCACCATTCCGATCACCTGCCCGTCACGTTCGCCATGAAACCAGCGCATCTTTTTGCCAATCGGATCATCACCCCAACCCATCAGCTTCGCTGCCGCTTCATTTACAATAAAAATATCATCAACATCTGTGTTTCGCCCTGCTTGAAAGCCGCGACCTTTGATCACTTCAATGCTCATTGTTTTGAAGTAGCCGTCATCCACAGTAAGGCGCTTAAAAGCCTGTTGTTTCATTTCGCCATTCTCTCCTTCAGCCCACATCACTGGCCCGCCAACGCCCATGCCCAGCACGCTGTAGGAAGTCGCGGCTGCTGTGATCTTTGGATTTTGAAGAAACTCATTTTTAATGGCGGTAAGATGATTCTGGATAAGTGAATCCTGAATCGGAAGTACCAGAACATTATCGTTGCTAAAACCAAGATCTTTATTCCGCATGAAATCAATCTGGTCCTGCATAAATAATGTACAGACCACAACAAAGATTGAAATCGCGAATTGAGTTGTGATTAGAACTTTTCGCAATACGTGACTTGACTTGCGGTTTTTGAATGAGCCTTTCAGTGCGCTTAGCGTTGGTACGGAGGGGAGATAGAAAGCCGGGTATAATCCGGAAAGAATTCCGATAAATAATGTTACTCCGAACGATCCTGCAATAAGCAATGGATTCGTCAGGAAGTCAGCTGAAAGATTTTTATCAATCAGTGAATTAAAAGACGTGAGCTTAAGTACAAGAAGTACTAAGCCAACGGCAACAATCAATGAAATGAATGCCAGGAAAACTGACTCACCCAGGAAGGATAGGATCAGCGAGCGCTTGCCGGATCCTAACGTTTTCTTCATGGCAATTTCACTGGCACGCTTTACTGATTTTGCTGTCGATAAGTTCATGTAATTAATACACGCCAGCAGAATGATGAAAATCCCGATTCCGGTAAACGCATACACATAAGCTATGTTTCCCGTTGCTTCATCCGCATCGAGGGTGGAATGGAAATGAATATCTGCTAAAGGCTGAAGGATCGGATCATATTTTCCGCCTACCTGATCACCAAACGATTTGTAATACTTATTAAAGATCGCAGGGAACTTGTCGTAGAAATTTTTCGGATCATAATTGTCTGGGAATACCAGAAATGTAAACACATCCGGATTCCAGAATGCTTCTGATTTGATTTGTCCCTTGTCAACCACCCATT
>CAZHQP010000505.1:0-1610 GCA_964534735.1 uncultured Roseivirgaceae bacterium | reverse complement strand
AGAAAATTCAGTTTCATTTGTGACTAGTGCTGAATCACTCAAGCTTATTTCTTCAGAGTTGAAAATTTTGGTTTCTATTGACAAGCTATCGAGACTAAGAGAAGTATGTTTAGATGTTGAATTGAAACGGAAATAATATGGTTTCCGGGATGATGAACAAGCTGTTAGCGTAAAAATTAGTAGTAACGCTATTGCATTTCGAATGTGAGTACTATTAATGAATCTCATGGCCATACCTACGATTCGTTTTAGGTGTTTCTATGAAATAAAAGTATTGTAATGAGGCCAGGAGAGTGTGTTAGTTTTCGAAGGCCACGCTGATTCTTTTAGTATTTACTACAACGGTTCCTGCATCTGAAGTTTCGATATGCAATTATTGCAACAGGCAAGCTCTTAGATTAAAAACGGCTTTTCTTATATTTGCATCATTAATTGAATTTGTAATGACAGCTGACCAGTTGAAAGACCTTAAATCAAGAGTTGCCGCCCTCAGGCGGTATCTTTGACTACGATCGCAAGATCATTGAAGTAAAAGACGAGGAACTGATTACCCAGCAGGCCGATTTTTGGAACAATCCAAAACAGGCAGAAGCTTCGCTTAAGAACATCCGTACCAAAAAGGTCTGGACAGATGCGTTTGAAGCTGTGAATAAGCTCATCGAAGATCTGGAAGTACTTAATGAGTTTCACGATGCCGGAGATGTAAGCGATGAGGAGGTGGATCGGGAATATGCACGCACCGAAAAATCCATCGAAGAGCTCGAGTTTAAAAAAATGCTGAGCCGCGAGGAAGATCAGTTGAGTGCGATTATCGAGATAAATCCCGGGGCAGGTGGTACGGAAAGTAACGACTGGGCCGATATGCTTAATCGCATGTATATTATGTGGGGTGAGAAAAGCGGGTATTCTGTTTCACAGCTTAACTATCAGTCGGGTGAGGTTGCCGGGATTAAATCGGCCACACTGGAAATTGATGGTGAGTTTGCCTACGGAAAATTAAAATCAGAGATCGGAGTTCATCGGCTCGTGCGAATCTCTCCATTTGATTCAAATGGCAGAAGGCACACCTCGTTCGCTTCTATCTTTGTTTATCCAAAAGTAGACGATACAATCAATATAGAGATCAATCCGGCCGACATTGAAATTCAAACTTCACGTTCAGGTGGTGCCGGTGGACAGAACGTAAACAAGGTTGAGACAAAAGTTCAGCTTACACACAAGCCAACAGGCATCGTTATCGTGTGCCAGGTTGAGCGTTCCCAGCACGCCAACCGGGAACGTGCCATGCAAATGCTGAAGTCAAAATTATTCCAGCTTGAAATGGAAAAGCGGCATGCCGAACGGGACAAGATCGAAGCGGGTAAAATGAAAATTGATTTCGGGTCACAGATTCGCAACTACGTTCTGCATCCGTACAAACTTGTGAAAGATGCACGCACCGGAGTGGAACGCACTGATGCGCAGAATGTACTGGACGGAGACCTCGATGATTTTATAAAGGCTTTCTTGCTTGGAGCGCAGGAAGCAACAACAAACGCTCAAGGATAGAATCTTCTCATAGTTGAAAATTTAATACGGTCTGAACGTTTTATCAGCGATAACCTGAAAGC
>CAZHQP010000504.1:0-1620 GCA_964534735.1 uncultured Roseivirgaceae bacterium | reverse complement strand
CAATGGTTTCGTTTTGTTCTAAGATCTTATCCACCCGTTTAAACGGACCTAATGGTGAATCGGCAATCGCATAGGCCACGCTGTAATCCGGGCCGGTCCAGCCGCCCTCCGACCACATAAAATAGTACTTACCATCTTTCTTAAACATGAAAGGTCCTTCTACATATTTTTCCGGAGTGATCTCTTTAAAGATCGTACCATCTTCAAACGGAATAAATCCGGTAAAGTCATTCTTGAGCTTAACCACATTGCAATGCCTCCAACCGCCATAAAAAAGATAGTATTGATCGTCATCTTTATAAATGAACTGGTCGATCGGCTGCGCACCATTATGAAACTTATCAATCAGCGGCTTGCCTAAATAATCTTTAAAAGGTCCGGCCGGGTTATCTGCAACGGCTACACCTATCCCGCCATACTCATTATCGCTTTGGATGTCGTTCGCTCCGAAAAACAAGTAATACTTTTTATCCTTCTCGATAATCGATGGCGCCCATACTGCTCGCTTTGCCCATTTTACATCTGCGGTATCGAGAATGCGTTGGTGCTTCGTCCAATGCACCAGATCAGGTGAAGAAAACGCATCAAAGAAAACCTGCTTCTCATACAAATCGGAATACGTTGGATAGATCCAGTATGTCTTTCCAAAAACAATTCCTTCCGGGTCGGCATAATGCCCGGGATCAATCGGGTTTCCGGATGTAACCACAGGCTTATTCTGCGAGTATACCCCTGTTGAAATTGCAAAGAACAGAATAAAAAGTGCAGGCTTCATATGCTTTAAATCATTTTCGTACGCTAATGTGTTCAATTTTGAGCACTCTGGAAATAATTTCATTTCAAAACGTAACAAATTATGTGTTTTTAAGGTCGGCATCGTTGTTGAGTAGATCCAACTTTTTTGCCCCCTGAAATCATCCCTGAACCAAACCTTTGCCACACCATGCTTCAAACTCATTTAAAATTCTTTATCCGGGTTTTTCTAAAGGATAAGTTTTTTTCGATCCTTAATATCTCCGGACTTGCCCTCGGCATTGCAGTAAGTATCATTTTGCTGCTCATTCTTCAGCACGATCTTACCTATGATAAGCATTTTACAAAACATCAAAACATTTACAGACTCGGTGGCCACTTGCAAGCCACGGGTGTAGACTTTCAGGTCGCACGCTCAGCGCGTGAGTTGGGTGCAATCTTAAAAGACGAATTTCCGGAAGTGCAGGCCGTAACCCGCGCCAACGATTGGGACCATACACTGGTGACGTATGAAAATAACGGTAATGAAGTAGCATTTTATGAAGACGATGTTCTGCGGACCGACTCTACTTTCTTCACTGTGTTCAAGCATGAGTTTGTTGCCGGTGATGAGAACACATGTCTGAACCTGCTTAATTCAATCATTGTTACCGAATCAACAGCAAAACGCTATTTCGGGAATGAGAATCCGCTGGATAAATCATTACTCATAGATGGGCAGTCGTGGAAAGTAACTGCCGTTATCAAAGATCTTCCTGATAACACCCACATGAAGTTTGACTTCCTGCTATCCGGTTTGGCTAAATCGCGTGAATGGGTGGTTGACAAGGGACAAATCAAATCAGAAGCATTCTGGAATCCGGATGT
>CAZHQP010000503.1:0-1636 GCA_964534735.1 uncultured Roseivirgaceae bacterium | reverse complement strand
CGGTCAAGTGAACGAACCAAATGAGCAATATGGGAACGGACTAATGCCTAATCCCTAATTCCTATTATTATGAAGACGATACAAGGCCCGGCATTATTTCTCGCTCAATTCATGGGTGACAAGCCTCCATTTAATAAGCTTGAAACAATTTGTAAATGGGCTGCTGATCTTGGCTTTAGAGGTGTTCAAATCCCTACAGTTGAAACACGACTTATTGATTTAAAGCTTGCCGCTGAAAGTAAAGATTATGCGCAGGAACTGAAGGGAAAAATCAATTCTTTTGGATTGGAGATCAGTGAGCTGAGTTCACATTTACAAGGACAGCTTGTTGCCTGTCATCCTGCCTACGATACGTTGTTTGATGGATTTGCTCCTAAAAAACTCCGTGGTAATCCGAAGGAAAGAACGGCTTGGGCAATTGATCAGCTTAAGCTCGCGGCAAAAGCAAGCAAGAACCTTGGACTTAAAGCAAGTGTAACCTTTTCAGGTGCTTTAATGTGGCATTTGGTTTATCCGTGGCCGCAGCGTCCTGCAGGGTTGGTGCAAGAAGGTTTTAAAGAATTAGCGAAGCGCTGGGTGCCGATCTTAAACGCCTACGACAAAGCAGGCATTGATCTGTGCTATGAAGTCCATGCCGGTGAAGATCTGCATGATGGTGTAACCTTCGAACGATTTTATGAAGCAACCGGAAAACACAATCGCGTAAAGCTCTTGTTTGATCCAAGCCATTTTATACTTCAGCAGCTTGATTATCTGCAGTACATCGATACGTATCATGAGTTCATTAAAATGTTCCACGTAAAGGATGCAGAGTATAATCCGAACGGAAGAAGCGGGGTGTATGGAGGCTACCAGGAATGGATTGACAGGCCGGGAAGATTTAGGTCTACCGGTGATGGTCAGGTAGATTTTAAAGCGATCTTCTCGAAACTTGCTCAATATAATTATGAGGGCTGGGCGGTACTCGAATGGGAGTGCTGCATCAAACATCCTGAACAGGGTGCAAAAGAAGGCGCTAAGTTTATCCAGGATCATATTATCCAGGTAACGGATAAAGCCTTTGATGACTTTGCTTCTGCAGGAATTGATACAAAACGTAACCGTAAACTACTTGGACTCTGATGCGAACTAAACTTAGTATAATAATAGCCCTGCTTATTTGTATTGTTGCGTGCAGCAAACCTGATAATTCAAAGCTTGTTGCTGAAGGGAAAGCGCTGATGGAAACCCAGGATTGTAAAACCTGCCACCATCCTGTTAATAAGAACATTGGTCCGGCCCATACAAAAGTGGCTGAGAAATATGAGTATACAGATGATAATGTTACCCTGCTTGCTCAGCGGATTATCAAAGGCAGCAGCGGAAATTGGGGCGATGTACCAATGAACCCGCATCCCGACCTCTCACAGCAAGATGCTGAAAAGATCGCCCGCTATGTATTATCATTAGATGGAGAACAACCTAAATAACACCTATACCTTTCAAGATGAAAAAGCTCATTTTCTTTTTTGCAGTGATTGTTTTAATGCAAGCCTGCGATTCAAAAGAGTACAAGCGCCCGCGTGATCCGTGGGTTTTTCGTTCCGTGCTCGATAAGCAGCCTCGCATTGTTACCGCAACACTTAATGATGAATTG
>CAZHQP010000502.1:0-1645 GCA_964534735.1 uncultured Roseivirgaceae bacterium | reverse complement strand
AAACATTCAGTGAGTGCTTCGTGCCTGCCTGCGGGATTTCAAGGGCCCGATCGCCCAGTTCAATAACGGCATCACTTACACCCTCCACTTCGTTACCAAAAACAAGACAATATTTTTTACCGGCAACCGGAAGGAATTCGTGAATCGGTTTGCTGGAAGTAGTCTGCTCAATAATAATAATTTCATAGCCCGCTGCCTGAATACGCTTAACTGCTTCAGCTGCATGTTCGGCATATTCCCATGCTACCGATTCGGTTGCGCCCAGCGCTGACTTTTGAATTTCGCGATGAGGAGGTGTACCGGTAATCCCGGTCAAAAATATTTTTTCGATTCGGAATGCATCGGCCGTACGAAATGCCGAGCCCACGTTGTGCAGGCTGCGTACATTATCGAGCAGCATACAAACCGGAAGCTTTTCAGCATCTTTAAATTCGTCCACGGAAATTCTTCCGAGCTCTTCGAGCTTCAGTTTTTTCATTGCGTAACGGGCGTAATCGTATAGCCTTGTTTTTTCAATAATGTAAGTAAGCCATCGGGTCCGGGTAAATGTCCGGCACCCACCGCAATGAACTGCGTGCCGGCCTTCATTAATCCGGGAAGAATTTTCATCCAGTTGGCATTTCGGTCTTTCAGCATATAATCCATGTTACCGGTAAGCTCTTCAGGATAAGCCTCGATCATACCAAATAACCCGTCAATATCTTTGTTGAGGTAAAGGTTTACCATGTCGGTGCTTGCTTTTTCGTTGAGCTCTTTTTGCTTCACAGCTTCAACAAGCTGCTTAGCCTGCTCTTCTACCGGAAAGTGATCGAGCAGCATAGCAAATTGTTCCTCCATAGTTTCAAGCGGTGTCACAGTCTTATTTTGTTTTTTGCCTTCACTTGCAAAGTAAAGATCGAGTGGAGTGCCGGAATATTTTGTTAGTACGTCTGAGTTAAGCTTTTGGGCATTCAGCAGCATAATCAGCGCACTTACTTGCGCGGGCTTAAACCGGTCGAATGTAATCAGGTTGTAGCCCGATAACCGATAAAGCTCATCTGAGACAACTTTGAAATCTTCAGGCGAGATCAGGGTTGAGATTTTTTTGTCAGTCATCATCGACTTCATTACAATACCCTGAAGCCTGGATGAATCAATAAGTGTTTCCACTACAATGCCCGTTGCTGCTGCAAACGGTTGCAATACTTCGGGCGCTTGCGTTAGAAATTTATCACCTAACAAATGATAGGTTCCGAAAATATAAGAAGGCTCCGTTAATCCGTTACCGGATACTTTCCACAGTAAAGATTTTTCATAAATTTTTTTTTGTGCCGGCAGTGTATTGCAGGAGAATATAATTGCAAGAAGAATGAAGACTCCGGAATTTCGTGGATACATTTTCATAAAACACCCTTTCTTTATTTGTAACCAATTGATAGTCAGAATTACAGGAAACAAATAATCATTTACACGATTTCATATTGTTCGCAGCTTTAGTCACTTTTGCGCCCCGTTAAAACACCTGACCCCACAATAAGGTGAAAGTAAAGAATCTTTTTTATGTAGGCATACATCCTGAGATTGATCAGGACCTGCGCACACGCGTGATCGCATCGAACGTTGTTTTCAGTATGATCTCAGGTATCCTGCTGATCATTCTGGGTCT
>CAZHQP010000501.1:0-1646 GCA_964534735.1 uncultured Roseivirgaceae bacterium | reverse complement strand
AAAGGGCTCAATCAAAAAGTCGGCTTATTTACTAAACTGCATAAAAAGTATTTTAATAATGCTTTGCTAAGCAAAACCCAGATTCAGGGAATTATCATCCCGGGAAATAAAAAAGCCCGTGAAGCAGCAACTCATCTGCAAGCAAAAGGATTTGATGTGCGCGCAATTCTCTCTCCTACTGTTCCGGAAGGCAGTGAACGCTTAAGAATATGTTTACATACCTATAATTCAGATGAAGAAATTGAAAATCTTGTTCGGGAACTATCAGCACTAGCATGAATTACTTTATTACAGCCATTGATACCGATAGTGGAAAAACACTGGTTTCCGCGATTTTTTGTGAAGCACTGAAATATGCTTACTGGAAACCGATTCAGGCAGGCGCGCCTAAAGATTCCGATACTGTCAGAACACTTACTGAAAATGTAACAATTCATCCGGAAGCATATTTTTTAAACACACCTGCTTCACCACATGCATCAGCAAAAATTGATGGTATTGAAATTGATCTGAAATCAATTAAAGTTCCTAAAACCTCCGGCCTTATCATTGAAGGCGCGGGCGGCTGCCTGGTACCCCTTAATGATTCGGATTTTGTCATTGATCTCGTTCCAAGAGTTAGTGCAGAAATAGTTCTGGTGGCAGATCTGTATTTAGGAAGCATTAATCATACGTTGCTTACCGTAGAATTATTGAAAGTCAGAAAATATCCGGTTAAAGGAATTGTTTTTAACGGCAAACCCAATCCTGAAAGTGAACGGATTATTTTACAGCATTCAAAGTATCCATGCTTGCTTCGGATTATACCTGAAGACTCGCTTAATAAAGCAACCGTAAAAAAATACGCTGAAATCCTAAAAAACAACCTGGATGAAAGAACTGCTGAATATTGACAAGAAAAATATCTGGCATCCGTTTACGCCACTCGAAGGAGCGCCCGATCCAATCCTGATCGACAAGGCCAAAGGGATTTATTTACATAGAACCGATGGCCGAAAAATTATCGATGCTATTTCATCCTGGTGGGTTAACCTTCATGGTCACGCACATCCGGTAATCGCGGAAGCAGTTGCCAATCAGGCAAAAAAGCTTGAGCATGTTATTTTCGCAGGCTTTACACACGAGCCTGCCATCAGGCTCTCAGAAAATTTATTGAGTATACTTCCGGAGAATTTTTCAAAAATATTCTATTCCGATAATGGCAGCACAGCAGTTGAAGTTGCGCTTAAGATGGCCATGCAATATTGGCACAACAAAGGAGTTAGTCGCAAACGGATTATTGCGTTCGAAGGCGCTTATCATGGCGATACTTTTGGCGCCATGGCCGTAGGTGATCGAAGCATTTTTACAACGCCATTTGTTTCTTATTTATTCGAAGTTGATTTCATTCCGTTTCCAACACCCGAAAATCAAGAAAGCGTTTTGAAACAATTTAGAAACCTGATTGAAGCTGGAGATACTGCCGCTTTTATTTATGAGCCATTGATCCAGGCAGCAGGCGGTATGCGGATGTATTCAGCAGAATTTCTCAATACTTTACTGGAACATGCCCGGCAAAAAGAAGTGATTTGCATTGCAGATGAGGTATTTACAGGTTTTGGACGAACAGGAAAATTATTCGCAAGTGACCATCTTGACCGGAAACC
>CAZHQP010000500.1:0-1664 GCA_964534735.1 uncultured Roseivirgaceae bacterium | reverse complement strand
TGGTGACTTTTCCTTTTGCGTACAACGCCCGCACAATCGGAATATCAAATGCGGAAGACGTTTCCATGTGCACGTCTTCGTTTTTAAGCGCCTCTTCCATCACAAATGAAAAATGTGATGACTTGGTGCAATAGCAATAGGTGTACTTACCACTGTATTTAAATTTCTCCAGCGCACTGTTGAATAGGGCCTGCGTAGACCGGATGTTTTCGGTTATCCGGGGCAGGTAAGTAAGCTTCAGGGGAGTGCCGTATTGCTTAATAATGTCCATTAACGGAACATCGTTGAACAATAGCTCATGTTCGCGTACTTTAAATTCCTTTTGTGGAAACTCAAATGTCTGCTCAATCAGGTCCCGGTAGCTCTTCATTTCTTCTTCAGAATTATGTGGTTAAGTAACTCGAAAACGAGGTTTTTGTCAACAAAAAATGAGGTGCAATATTGGTATAAATTTGCCATCTTTGCAATGCTAATAAGTCATGATCAATCGGTATTCCCATTCTGTTTTCGCCATAGCGCACGGCCTGCCCGATTTCTGAGGCTGCCGGTTCCGATTGCATTTCCTTTTCTACCCAAACTTTAGCATAAATCAGTTCGTTTAAATCTTAAGTGTAACTCCCTGTGAAAGAGATAAAAATTATCGAGGTTAAATCTGAGATCGGTGCCGGAACCCGTGGTGCAAGTCTTGGCGTGGAAGCCATGAAAATTGCCAGCCTGGACCTGAAATCTGATTTTTTCAGAAAATACGACTCCGTTGAGGTTGAGAATGTGAACGAGCTTTTGTTTGATGGTGCCAAACATGCATATGCCAAGTTTATTGACGGTGTATTGATCATGGAAGAACGTGTTTGCCTGGAAGTTTATGAAACGATCTGGGAAGATAACTTTCCGTTTGTGATTGCAGGTGATCATAGCACAGCCTATGGTACGATCTCCGGAATCAAGAAGGCAAACCCGGGCGCAAGACTGGGCGTAGTTTGGATTGATGCCCATGCGGACATTCATACACCGTATACAACACCTTCCGGTAATATGCACGGCATGCCGTTATCAATGGCAACCGGAATTGACAATCTTGAAAATAAAGTTAACGATCCGAAAGGTGAGACACTTGAATATTGGGAGCAACTGAAAAACGTTGGTATACCCGGACAAAAAGTTTACCCGGAAGATATTGTATATGTAGCGGTACGCGATCTGGAAAAGCCTGAGAACTACCTGATCAATAAATTTAACATAAACTTCATCGAGACAGAGGATGTTAAAAAGCTTGGGGGAGCAGAGATCGCCAAACGTGTGCTGGCCATGCTTGACCATTGCGATTTGATCTATGTTTCGTTTGATGTAGACAGCATTGACAGTCGCTTCTCAACCGGCACGGGTACTCCTGTTCCAAACGGATTAACGGTTGAGGAAGCTAAAACACTAAATGTTGAACTTGTGAAAGATCCCCGGGTGTGCTGCTGGGAAATTGTTGAGGTGAATCCGACTCTTGACACAGAGAACCAGATGGCTGAAAGCGCGTTTGAGATTCTGGAAGCAACCGCCAAGTCAATCGCCAGCCGGCCGGTAATGGCGGAATAGTTTTTAGTTAATCGTTATGTTAGTACGACTAACTAAAAGCGATTAACATATAGCTATTTTTTCATGAATACAATTCTTTC
>CAZHQP010000499.1:0-1665 GCA_964534735.1 uncultured Roseivirgaceae bacterium | reverse complement strand
ACAAAAAGGTGACATGCTTGTATTTCTTCCCGGGACAGGTGAGATCAGTCGCGTGGAGCAGCAATTGGCCGGGGCAAATATCTCCGCAATTGTAACACCTTTGTATGGGGATCTTCCTTTTAAGAAACAACAGGAAGCAATCATGCCGAATGAAAGCGGGATGAGAAAAATTGTTCTCGCAACATCAATCGCTGAAACTTCATTAACGATCAAAGGAATCACCACGGTAATCGACAGCGGTTATGCACGCGTGCCGCGCTTTGATCCGCGCAGCGGACTCACGCGACTTGAAACAATCCGTGTAACGAAAGATGCTGCCGATCAGCGTGCGGGTAGAGCAGGCCGGTTAAGCGCAGGTGTCTGTTATCGCTTGTGGTCGGCTGCAACGGAACGAATGCTATTACCCACGCGACAACCTGAAATTGTCGAAGCAGATCTTGCAACGCTTGTGCTTGAACTGGCGCGATGGGGTAATCAGGATGTAAATGAGTTGAACTGGGTAACCAATCCTCCGGTTGGAACAGTCGGTCAGGCGCGAGATCTTTTACATGAGCTGGAAGCATTGCATGACAATAAGATCACAACACGCGGAAAGGAGATGCTGAAGCTGCCTACCCATCCACGGATCGCACATATGTTGCTCGCAAGTGAGGATAAAGCTCTTGCAACCGATATTGCATCGCTGCTGGAGGAACGCGACCCGCTTCCGAAAGAAAGCGGAAGCGATTTAAGTCTTCGCGCAGAGGTTTTACGAAAATGGCGGGCGGGTGAACGCGTAAGTGCTGAACGATCCGTGCTCGAACGGATTGAACGTTTAGCTGCATCATGGAGAAAAATTTTTAAAATACCGTCAGATAATGCTATACCGATTGATGAAGAAGTAGGTCGGTTGATTATGGAAGCATATCCGGAACGCATAGCACGTCAGCAGGAAAAACAAGGTATTCGCTACAAACTTTCCAATGGCAGAATGGCTTCACTTCCGCAACATGATCCGTTGATGCGGGAAGAATGGCTTGCCATAGCCCACCTCGATGCAGGAGCAAAAGAAGGTAAGATCTTTTTAGCAGCTCCGGTTAATAAAGAGTATCTGTTGAAGCATGCACATGAACAGGAAGTTGTAAAGTGGGATGCTGAACGAGGAATGATCACCGCACAAACGGAAAGCCGGATTGGAAATGTTGTGGTCGCAACAAAACTGCTCCAAAAAATTGCGGATGAGCTTCGTACAAAAATTTTATGTGAGGCCGTTCAGCAGGAAGGATTGAAACTATTGGACTGGTCAGAAGATAACATGCAATGGCAATCGCGGGTGCTGAGTTTGCGTTCCTGGCGGCCAGAGGAAAATTGGCCGGATGTAACCGTGGAAACATTATTGAAAACCGCAGGCGAATGGCTTGCTCCGTTTCTGGGATCAGCAACCAAACGTACAGATCTTCTGCGCCTCGGGGTACAGCCCATGCTCGATAGTATTTTATCGTGGGATCAGCAGCAAATTCTCAATAGGCTTGCCCCGATAAAATTATCTGTGCCGAGCGGTTCACAGATTGCCGTTCGATATTTTAAAGATGGTGCTCCGCCCATCATGGAGGTTCGGTTACAGGAAATGTTTGGCTTGCCTGAAACTCCGGTAGTCAATGAAGGCCGGACAAAAATTCTGCTGCA
>CAZHQP010000498.1:0-1671 GCA_964534735.1 uncultured Roseivirgaceae bacterium | reverse complement strand
GAAATATCTTCTGAAGTTCTAAGCCGTGCGGTTAACAATACAATTTTTGCGACCAGCAACGATGAACTTCGTCCGGCCATGACGGGTGTGTATGTGAATCTCGGTGAGAAAAATACAACCTTCGTTGCAACAGACGGGCACCGTTTGGTTCGCTATCGCAGAACAGATGTTAAATCGGATAATGGAAGTGCGATCATTATTCCGCGTAAAGCATTGAACTTGCTCAAAGCAACACTTCCGACAGAAAATGCTCCGGTTCATATCGACTTTAACTTATCGAATGCGTTCTTCAAGTTTGGCAACATCCGCATGATTTGCCGTCTTATCGATGAGCGTTTCCCGGATTACGAAAATGTAATTCCTACGCAGAACAACATCAAGATGACAATCGGAAGAGGTGAGCTGTTAGGCGCACTGAAACGGATTTCTATCTATGCAAACAAGACTACGCATCAGGTGAGACTGAAGATCACCGGAAGTGAACTGCAGATTTCTGCGGAAGATCTTGATTTCTCAAACGAGGCAAACGAACGTCTTTCATGCGAGCATGAAGGTGAAGATATCGAGATCGGCTTCAACGCAAAGTTCCTCGTGGAGATGTTGAGTAATCTTGATACGGACCAGATCAAACTGGCGATGTCTGCACCGAACAAAGCGGGTGTGTTGCATCCGGCTGATAAAGACAAGAATGAAGATATTTTGATGCTGGTAATGCCGGTAATGCTGAATCAATACGTTTAAGAAATATCAACCCATTTTCAGAAGCTTTCGGTTAATAGCCGGAAGCTTTTTTATTTACAGGGCACCCCGTCTTCCAAGCTCGATCACTTCCATGTTTTTTATTTCCTTGCCGGTGATCTCAAACCGGACAACTGTTTTCATAGTATGAAAGCCGTGATTACCAGCCGCACCGGGATTCAGGTAAAGCATATTGTTGTAGTTCGGATCTCTTTTGATTCGAAGAATGTGTGAATGACCGCAGATGAAAATATCCGGCACACGCTCTTTTAGAATTTTTTTAGTTCGCGGATTGTAGTTGGGCGGAGCACCGCCAATATGCGTCATGAAAATTGTTAAACCCTCACTGGTGAACCAAAGATCTTCCGGAAGCTTGTGACGAAGGGATTGATCATCAATGTTTCCAAAGACGGCTTTTACAGGTTTGAATGCTTCCAGTTTTCCGAGAACGTTATCCCCAAAGTCTCCGCCATGCCAAACCTCATCACAATCCTTAAAGTATTCAAAGACGGAGTCATCCAGAAAGCTGTGCGTGTCGGAGAGGAGACCAATCTTCATTTTTCAAAAATACCAATCGGCACGAAAGATTAAGTTTTTACTAAATAAACTTTTTTAATAATTCTGATGTAGGTTGATGTATGGATAAGAAAGTTGTGCTTGTTACCGGGGCCAATCGCGGTATCGGGAAAGAGATTGCCCGGCAATTAGCTGAACAAGATTGTCAGGTAATTGTAGCTGCCCGAAATCTCGCTGCGGCAGAAGATGTTACAAAACAGATCGGTTACGATGCATTTGCTCTTCTGCTTGATGTTGCCGATGAACAAAGCGTTAAGCAGGCTGCTAAAATTGTTACCGATAAATTTAACCGGCTGGATGTACTGATCAACAATGCCGGTATTATGGGTAATGATTCAATGTTAAGCTTTGATCTCG
>CAZHQP010000497.1:0-1678 GCA_964534735.1 uncultured Roseivirgaceae bacterium | reverse complement strand
CTTGCGCAGGTACTGCATCTTGACTTTCAGCGTATCCAGTTCACACCGGATTTATTACCGGCCGATCTGATCGGTACGATGATCTATAATCAGAAAGAAGGAAAGTTTGAAGTAAAAAAAGGCCCGATCTTCGCCAATATTATCCTGGCAGATGAAATTAACCGCTCACCTGCAAAAGTTCAATCAGCCTTGCTGGAAGCCATGCAGGAAAAGCAGGTAACAATTGGCGAAACTACGTTTAAGCTTGATCGTCCGTTTCTTGTACTGGCGACACAAAACCCGGTTGATCAGGAAGGAACCTATTCGTTGCCGGAAGCGCAGATCGACCGTTTTATGATGAAGGTTTCGGTTGAATATCCGTCAAAAGAGCAGGAGCTGGAAGTGATGCGCAGGATATCAAACATGAAGTTTGATTTTACCGTAAACGCGCTCATCACGAAAGAAGATATTTTTGATATCCGCGATCAGATTAACAAAGTGAAGATCTCGGAATCGCTCGAACGCTATATTATAGAGCTTGTGTTTGCAACCCGCAGACCGCTGGAATATAAGCTTAATGAGCAGGCACAATACATCCAGTTCGGAGCGTCTCCACGTGCCAGCATCAATTTAAACCTGGCTGCAAAAGCAGTTGCCTATTTTGAAGGCCGCGATTACGTGTTGCCGGAAGATATCAAGGAAGTTGCGCTCGATGTGATGGGTCACCGGATCATTCTGAACTATGAGGCGGAGGCCGATAATGTGAAAACTTCCGACATCATCAAGACCCTTTTGGTGAAAGTCCCGATCAGCAAATAAAATTCTGCGCGCATCCGTTAGCGGATTCTGGCCGGTACGGATAACAATTCCGTAAGAGAATTTTAAAGCAGGTAACAATTCAATAACCAAATTCCGTTCGGAAAAGCCTGAGAATCAAAGGCAATCAGAACATCCTAAAAAGCTGCGTTTCCACTGCGCTAAGCCATTTTTTGGCTTTAACAATTTGGTAATATACCGCACCTGATGGGGTAACATTAGAGCATGACCTTTGCCGCAAATAAAATTGTATGCAAAAGGCTTTACTCGTGCTTGCTTTCCTTACCACTTCGCTGCTGGCGTCAGCGCAAACGGGTTCTATTTCCGGAACCATTGTCGATGCCAAGACTAAAGAAGCGATCATTGGTGGCTCAGTTCTCATTCAGGGAACTCAGCTTGGAACATCAACCGATATTGATGGTAAGTTTATTATCAGGAATGTACCGGCCGGCTCACAGGCTATTGTTGTAACATTTGTTACGTACGCTACACAAACTTTATCAGATATCGTGGTTGTTGCAGGCCAAACGACTGAAGTAAAAGTCGAGCTTTCAGAAGAATCCAAACAGTTGGATGAAGTGGTTGTTACGGGACAGGCAGACCGGTCAGACGAAATGGTGTTGCTGCGTGATCGTAAACGTTCTATTGATATTGTACAAACCATCGGTGCGCAGGAACTGTCACGTAAGGGAGTTTCCAATGCCGAAGGTGCGGTAACCCAGGTAACCGGGGTAAGCAAGCAGGAAGGAGTTAAGAATGTTTTTGTTCGGGGGCTGGGTGATCGTTACAATTCAACCTCCCTGAATGGATTGCCGCTGCCATCAGAAGATCCTCAATTTAAAAATATCTCACTCGATCTTTTCTCATCTGATATCATTTCAAA
>CAZHQP010000496.1:0-1691 GCA_964534735.1 uncultured Roseivirgaceae bacterium | reverse complement strand
CTTCCTTGTATTCATGATAAGTTGGCGATGTGTCAACTTATTTTAGGACGAGAGATTACAACAAAAAAGCCGGATATCATCCGGCTTTTTTATTTTATCAAACACCCTTCGACAAGCTCAGGGTGACAAGTAATTACTTCACAACATTCACTTTTAACGTATTGGTCCGCTGACGGTCTTTGATAGGCATACTGGCCAATGTTATAAACACATCACCCGATTGTACATGTCCTTCTGATTTCAATAAAGCTTCAACGTCTGCAATTGTTTCATCCGTTGAATTGTCTTTATCATAGAAGTATGCACGGGCGCCCCAAACCAGGTTGATCGAAGTCAGCAATGATTTGTTTCCTGTAAATACAAAGATGTTTGCATTCGGGCGGTAAGATGATGACTTGAATGCAGTATATCCTGAAGAAGTCATTCCCACAATTGCCTTTGCACCTACATCCTTAGCCAGCTTACAAGCCGACATCACCAGGCTGTCGTTAATGTAGATCGGAGAATTCGGATCAAGCTCGCGGAACCTGAAATACATGTTCGGGTTCTTCTCTACTGAACTGATGGTACGAACCATGCTGCGGATTACTTCAATCGGATATTTACCCGCAGCCGTTTCAGCAGAAAGCATTACTGCATCCGCTCCATCCATCACCGCATTCGCCACGTCATTGGTTTCAGCACGGGTTGGACGCGGGTTCTCGATCATGCTTTCCATCATCTGCGTAGCCACAATAACCGGCTTACCAGCGCGATTACATTTCTCTACGAGCATCTTTTGCACCATTGGAACTTCTTCCAGCCAGATCTCAACACCCAAATCCCCACGGGCAACCATTACCGCATCGGTTAAAGCAATAATCTCATCGATGTTACTCAATGCCTCAGGCTTTTCAATCTTGGCAACAATGCGTGAGGTTGCTTTAGCGTCATTAATACGGTTTCTCAGATCGTTTATATCCGAAGCTTTACGAACAAACGACAATGCGATCCAGTCAATATTATTCTTCAATCCAAGCTCGAGGTCCTGGATATCTTTTTCGGTTAACGAAGGCGCTGTTACTTTCGAGAAGGGCAGGTTAATTCCTTTCCGGGATTTTAACGGACCGCCATAAATTACTTCTGTAATAACTTCAATGCCTTTGATCTCGGTAACTTTCAATTCAATCTTACCATCATCAATCAAAATCACATCACCCTTCTTTACATCATTCGGCAAGTTCTGGTACGATGTGCTGGCGATGCTTTTATTTCCAAGAAGCTGGGTGGTTGTTATCGTAAACGTTTGCCCTCTTTCGATGACAACATCAGGAGCCATTTCCTGAACGCGTATCTTCGGACCTTGCAAGTCGAGCAATAAGGCAACCGTAGTTCCTTCTTCCTTGTTAATCTCACGAACAGCATCAACCACCTTCTGGTGATCCGCATGCGAGCCATGGGAGAAGTTTAAGCGAAATACATCAACACCTTCTTTCACCAAAGCCCGAAGCATGTCTTTGTTATTCGATGCCGGGCCAACAGTGGCAACAATTTTAGTTTTGTTGTACGAGATTTTTTCCATGATTAAGAACTACAGTAGTGATATTAAAAAATGAAGTTTGATTTAGATTTTAAGCCCTCCAGTGGTATGGGAGCCGCCAGCTCAATGGATGATATTTGTTTAAGCTGTGCGAGAAGCGTTTCGTGTGAAG
>CAZHQP010000495.1:0-1701 GCA_964534735.1 uncultured Roseivirgaceae bacterium | reverse complement strand
TGCTATTGGCTTCAGGGTAAACCAGGAGATGCTGAGAAGTATTTCACGAAAGCTAAAACCGCAGGTAACGAATCTACAGAAGCGGATAAATATGCCGCAAGAAGCCTGGCAGAAAATGCAAAACCCAATGTCAAGCTTTCCAAAATCCGGTATGCAACCGATGGCGGATACTATTCTGAAGCAGAAAAAATAATTACCACCGTAACCGATACTGATCTTCATTCCAAAAAGGAAAAGGTTGAATTTGTTTACCGCAAAGCACGCCTGTATCATAAAAACAATTCGCTGGCTGAAGCGAAGAAGTTTTATTTGCAAACAATTGCTGATAGCAAAACAGATAACTGGTACTTCGCGCCTAATGCATGCTTACAGTTAGGTTACCTTTATCTGGATGAACAAAATTCTACTGAAGCAAAACGGTATTTCGAAAAAGCACTTACCTACAAAAAGCACGAGTACAAAAACAGCATTGACAGCAAGGCGAAGTCTGCTTTGGCGAGAATGAAGAAATAATTCGCGGGCATGTCCCGCGATCCCCATTAATTAATATTTAACGGGAGACCCCGGCACGGGGGCCGGGGATTAGTCAATTACAAATTCTCAATTGTTGATTTAAGATGCGCAGTGCTGTTATACAACTCCACGGAAAACATAGAGCCCGTATAGTTCACGATATACAAACAGCAGTTCTCATGCTCAAACATATCCATGCTTTTCAAGGGATAGTTCAATAAATGACAAAGCAGAATCCGGATCGCACGGCCGTGCATGCAAATGAGCACATTTTTTTCTCCGGTTTGCGACAGGATGTGATCAACAGCCGGTTTCATCCGTTTCACCACTTCATCCGGGCTTTCACCCCCATCAATCCGCAACGAAGTATCTCCCCGCTGCCATTCACTTAGCATGTGATGATAGTATTTATCTTCTTCAGGGGTAATTGGCTGGCCTTCTTTCTTTCCCCAACTGATCTCATTTAATCCGGCTAACGCTTCTACCGGTATCCCGGAATCAATAAACTTTGCAACGGATTCTTTTGTTCTTTTCAGAACTGACGTATAAATCTTGTCAAATTTTACGTGCTTGTAAGCATCATAAAATGCCTGCGCCTGAGCCTTTCCTTTATCATTCAGACTGCTGTCGACACCACTACCCTGCACGATGCCCCGGGCGTTAAAATCAGTTTGTCCATGGCGAACGATGTAAACTTTTTTGGTGTTCAATTTTCAGCTATTTTGGCGCGCAAAAATAGGGAAATAAACTTCAGTAATAACTATTCCCCAGATTAGCCCGCTTACTGAGCAAACTATGGCATTATTTAATCCGAACGTTACGTTAGAGACCCTAAACAAGATGTCGGTGAATACGATGGTTACTCATCTGGGTATCGAATTTACACGCATCGGGGAAGATTTTATTGAGGCCAAAATGCCGGTTGATCACCGCACCCATCAGCCCATGGGCCTGTTACATGGCGGAGCATCGGTTGTTCTGGCAGAAACATTAGGCAGTGTTGCCGCAACCTGTTGCATTGACATGAGCAAACAATATTGTGTTGGGCTGGACATCAATGCCAATCACATTAAAAGTGTGCGTGAAGGTTTTGTAACCGGAATAACAAAGCCTGTCCATGTCGGAAAAAAAACGCAGGTGTGGGAGATCAGGATCAACAACCAGCAGGATGAATTAGTGTGTATCAGC
>CAZHQP010000494.1:0-1702 GCA_964534735.1 uncultured Roseivirgaceae bacterium | reverse complement strand
TGCTTTATCGGTATCTACAGATTGGTTGCTTTAAATTTTTATTAACCTCCTTAATAAAGTCGTCATGGCAGAAACAGATGATTCCAAAAATTCAGCGCATATCGAAGGTATACCTGATACAAATGCAAACTCACCCTCTGATGTTGAGCGACCAAAGGTATCCCGTACCGGCATTTTTATTACCGGACTTTCAATTCTTATACTTTTCCTGATTGTCGGATTTTACCTGTATTGCTTTTGGCCGATTCAGGGTAAAAACGATCCGGCTGGCAATCCAACCTGGGAAACCAGGGTAAGTGTGATTTGTATCTCTGATGTTCATCCCGAGCAGCGGATGGTTATTCTGGTATTACTCTCCGGTTTATTAGGAAGCCTGATTCATGGAGCTACTTCTTTTTCAAGTTATGTGGGTGACCAGAAACTGGATAAAAACTGGCTATGGTGGTACGCCTTGCGTCCGTTTGTTGGCATGGCGGTAGCCTTTGTGTTTTATATCGTATTCCGGGGTGGCCTTGTTAACAATACCAAGCTTGAAAGCCTGAATATATACGGTGTAATGACGCTCGCTGCGTTAGCCGGCTTATTTTCTGATCGGGCAACATTAAAGCTAAAAGAAGTTTTTGAAACGATGTTTCAGCCAAAAGATGATCGAACAGGTAAGCTGAACACATCGGAGGAGAGCATTGAGGGAAGTGAAGAAGCGAAATCGTAAGCATATGGAAATCGTAAATAATCAACTGGTTGGTGCCAGACTTGCTATCACCCCAAAAAACAAAAAAGCTTTTCAACCCGGTAAGCTCGATACAATTATTATACACTATACAGCGGGAAGCTCTGCTGAATCGTCAGTAAATTCTTTATCGGATCCCTCGGTTCAGGCATCTGCACATGTTGTCGTGGGGCGCGATGGAGTGATAACACAAATCGTTCCGTTTGATATTGTTGCCTGGCATGCAGGTGCAAGTCAGTATGGTGGTCGTGTAGGGTTTAATCAATTCTCGATTGGGATTGAAATTGACAATGCCGGGCTGCTTGAGAAACGGGGAGATAAATACTATGCCTGGTTTGGTCGTGCATATGAAGAGAAAGATGTCGTTGCCGGGATTCATCGGAATGAAAAGACCTTGCGCTATTGGCATGCCTATACGGAGAAACAAATTGAAGCTGTCGAGCAACTTTGCAGAGCTCTGGTTAAGGCGTATGATCTCAGGTACATTCTCGGTCACGAGGAGATTTCCCCTGTCAGAAAAGTGGATCCCGGTCCGGCATTTCCGCTTGACAAGCTTCGCGATAAAATTTTTGGAGGCAACCGCGATGTGGACACTTCAGAAAAAGCGACAGGTAAGGAAGGAGTTGTCACCACAAATCTTCTCAACATTCGGTCAGATGCCAGTATGCAGGCAGATAAGGTTGCAAAACCATTGTTCGAAGGACAGAAAGTAAAAATTCTTGCTGCGAAGGATGGATGGCTTAAAGTATCAACTGAAGTCACGGGTTGGGTTTCTGCTAAGTATATTCAATAACCCGCTAAATCTGATAAAACATGAATAAGCTATCGGGCAATAAAGAAGCTGTCAAATCTCTAAAGAGTGCTTTCAAGCGTGGCGATCTTACCCTTTATGTTGGTGCCGGAGTTTCAATTCCCAATAATCTTCCAAGCTGGGAACAGCTTGTTTTATTGATTTATTTCAGAACACTTCAT
>CAZHQP010000493.1:909-1719 GCA_964534735.1 uncultured Roseivirgaceae bacterium | reverse complement strand
ACCGGTATTGGCAGTTTGTTATGGAGCGCAGCTTTTGGCACAACAATCCGGTGGTGAGGTGGGCAAATCCGCACATCGAGAATATGGCCGTGCACATTTAAAAGGCATTGTCCCCAATCCTTTGATGGAAGGCGTTTCCGACGGTTCGCAAGTATGGATGAGCCATAGCGATTCGGTAAAGCAATTAGCCGAAGGCTTTGAAATTATTGCTACTACCGATAGCATACCCATTGCGGCTTTTCGCAGTCCGGGAAGCTATGCGGCTCATCCCGTTTATGGCATTCAGTTTCACCCCGAGGTGACGCATAGCTTGGATGGTAAAACCATGTTGAAAAATTTTATTGTGGGTATTTGTGCTTGTCAGCAAGATTGGACTCCAGCGGCTTTTGTAGAAGAATCGGTAGCAGCACTTAAAGCGCAAATAGGCGACCAAAAAGTAGTGATGGCATTGAGTGGCGGTGTTGATTCTACCGTTGCGGCGATGCTGATTAATAAAGCCATTGGCAAAAACCTGTATTGCATTTTTGTAGATAATGGTTTGCTGCGCAAAGACGAATTCAAACAAGTATTAGATGGCTATAAAACGCTTGGTTTGAATGTGAAAGGCGTAGATGCGAGCCAACGTTTCTATAAAGAAATGGCAGGTGTAAGCGACCCCGAAGCCAAAAGAAAAATCATTGGTCGTTTGTTTATCGAAGTCTTTGTAGAAGAAGGTCAGATATTAAAAGATGTGAGCTTCTTGGGTCAAGGTACTATTTACCCCGATGTCATCGAATCCATGTCGGTGCATGGTCCTTCGCAAACGATTAA
>CAZHQP010000493.1:330-899 GCA_964534735.1 uncultured Roseivirgaceae bacterium | reverse complement strand
ATGTAGGTGGACTACCCGAAAAAATGCACCTCAAACTGGTAGAACCTTTACGGGCGTTGTTCAAAGATGAAGTCCGCCGGATTGGCACGGAAATGGGTATTGAGCATATTTTCATTGGTCGTCACCCTTTCCCTGGTCCGGGTTTGGGTATTCGTGTGTTGGGTGCAGTGAGTGAAGAAAAAGTAAAAATGCTGCAAGAAGCAGACGCCATTTATATCAACCTCTTGCGCGAAAAAGGCTTGTACGATAAAGTTTGGCAGGCAGGCGCAATGCTATTGCCCGTGCAGAGTGTAGGTGTGATGGGCGATGAGAGAACCTATGAATTTACCGTTGCACTGCGTGCGGTAACTTCGGTAGATGGCATGACAGCCGATTGGGCACATTTACCTTATGATTTCTTGGCTCAGGTATCTAATGACATTATCAATAGAGTAAAAGGTATTAACCGTGTGGTGTACGACATCAGCTCGAAACCACCAGCAACAATAGAATGGGAATAAAATATTTTGTTTATTTGTATTCGCTTGCGAAAAACTAAATGCTTTTGAAGAGAACTATACGCATCATTT
>CAZHQP010000493.1:0-320 GCA_964534735.1 uncultured Roseivirgaceae bacterium | reverse complement strand
GCGATGAAGAACAACAAAAGAGCGATAACAATACGTCCAATAAAAATAAAAAGAATAACCGAAAAGAAGACAAGAAGAAAAAAAGCAGAACAATAGAATACCCACTGAGTCCGCTCAAAACTCGCTACCAAATAGATGTACTCATTCCCTTGTATCTGGACGAATTGGTAGTGGAGGATAAGATAACTTTTAAGGGCAAACTTCCTGAGAAGGCACAAAGTGGAGTCAACTTTTATGAAGGCATAAAATTGGCTGTAGATTCCTTGACTCAGTTGGGCTATAAAACCAATGTTCGTATTCACGACATCAGCTCTAAAGGC
>CAZHQP010000492.1:0-1722 GCA_964534735.1 uncultured Roseivirgaceae bacterium | reverse complement strand
AGCCTTTGATCGGATTGAAAATTGAATCGATTACACAATATAACAACGAACGAAGCTTCTCACTTCATCTAAACGAAGGCTATCAGCTGCTATTCAAAATGCACGGCAACCGGGCAAACATCATTCTATTCCAAAAGAATGAAGCCATTCAGCTGTTCAGAAATCATTTGACCGCTGACGCTGAGATAGATTTGACCAGGCTTAATCGCGAGATCGACTTCAGCTTCGAAGCATTCGAGCAGCACATCGATGATTTACCTAATCTCTACTTTACATTTGGCAAGCCCGTCTGGAATTTTCTGGAAAGAAATAATTTCAGTGATAAATCGGATGTGGAAAAGTGGCAATCGATTCAGGATTTGCTTGGATACCTGAAAAATCCAACTTATTACATCACTGAAGCAGATCATAAAATATCCTTGTCACTTTTCCCGGACGGAAACATCTTACAGAAGTTTAGGCAACCAATTGAAGCGGTTAATGATTTCTTTCAGCTGCATACGCGAACGTTCGCCTTTCTGAATGAAAAGAGAGAAGCCCTTTCAAAACTAAAAACAAAACTTCAGGGCAGTTTCAGTTATCTTGTAAAGGCTGATAAAAAACTAAAAGAACTTAAGGAAGATATGCACTATAAAATCTGGGCAGATTTACTTATGGCCAACCTGCATCTTATTAAGCCCGGACAAGAAAAAATATCTTTACCAGATTTTTATAAAGAAAATAATCTGATTGAGATCAAATTAAAGAAAGACCTTTCTGCTCAGAAAAATGCAGAAGTATTCTATAGAAAATCCAAGAATCAGCAGATAGAAATTGATAAGCTGACGGAAAGCTTCAAATTCAAGCAAAAAGAAATCGCGGACGTTCAGCAGAAAATTACTGCACTTGAAAATTCTGATGATTTAAAATCACTCCGGAGCTTAATTGATTCATCCGGAATCAAACAGGAAGAATCAAAAAAAGAAAACCCTCTTCCCTATCACGAAGTCTTATTTAACGGCTTCAAGATCTGGATCGGAAAAAACGCGCAGCACAACGACACACTCACATTAAAGCATTCTTTCAAGGAAGATCTTTGGCTTCACGCGAAAGATGTTCCAGGATCGCATGTTGTGATCAAGTACCAGGCCGGGAAGAAATTTCCGAAGGATGTGATTGAGCGTGCAGCTCAGCTTGCAGCATTTAACTCAAAACGTAAAACCGAATCACTGGCCCCTGTTGCTTACACTCCCAAGAAGTTTGTGAGAAAGCGAAAAGGCGATCCTGCAGGAGCCGTTGTAGTCGAGCGTGAAGAAGTTATTTTAGTAGAACCGAAAGGAATTTAACAGTTATCCCGAGCCTGCCTGCGGTAGGCAGTGAATGAGCCATTTTTCGATCAAAGTAGTCTAACTAACATTAGAAGATTCTTCGCTTCGCTCTGAATGACAGTAAAAAAAGAAAACGAACAAATGAACCAAACAGACATTGATAAATTAAAAGTATTGGACCACATGACGGAGGGCGATTATGAAGCCTTCCTGTATGATTGCGATGGAACGCTGGCCGATAACATGATGGCTCATAAGCTTGCTTATAAAGAAGTCGCATCAAACTATGGAATCGATCTTGATTTAAACCTCATTCATGAAACGGCCGGCTGGCCCACAGTTCTGGTCGCCAAAGAGATCAGCAAGCGTTATAATGTTCCGTTGCCAGATTCTTTTGCTTCCGAAAAATCCGCGG
>CAZHQP010000491.1:274-1737 GCA_964534735.1 uncultured Roseivirgaceae bacterium | reverse complement strand
CGGATAATGATTTATCCAATCCCTTGCTGGAAATGCAAAACACTTTTGGTGGATGCAGACCCGCAGGCAAACTCAACTTCCGGATTAGGCATTAATCCGAAAGAAGTTGAAAACAGCATTTACGAATGTATGGTTGACGGTACTCCGGTCAGCGAAGCTATCGTTACAAATGAACAGCTGAAGTATCTGGATATACTTCCCTCCCACATCGACCTTGTAGGTGCTGAAGTGGAGATGGTTAGCATTGCTCAGCGTGAAGAAAAAATGCGTGATGCACTCGGTAAAGTGAAAGACGACTATGATTTTATTATCATCGATTGTTCACCGTCACTTGGCTTGATCACCATCAACGCGTTAACCGCGGCCGATTCAGTGATCATTCCGGTACAATGCGAATACTTTGCATTGGAAGGTCTGGGCAAATTATTGAATACGATCAAGATCATTCAAACCCGTTTGAATCCAAACCTGGAGATCGAAGGAATTCTATTAACGCTTTACGATTCACGCACAAGCTTAGGCAATCAGGTTGTTGAAGAAGTGCGGACGCATTTCCAGAAAATGACCTTCAAAACCATTATCCCGCGTAATGTGAAGCTGAGCGAATCACCAAGCTTTGGCTTACCGGTAATTGTTCACGATGCAGAGAGTAAAGGCGCTATCAGTTACCTGAACATGGCGCATGAAGTACTTGATAAAAATACGGTAGCGAAATGAGCAAAAAGAAAGCATTAGGAAGAGGATTGAACGCGCTGCTGAGCGACAGCAATACCGAAGACCGGTTGGAGATTGACGCCCCGGTTTCAAAAACTCCGGTAGTTACAACACAAGCTCCGACATCCGGAAGCACACTGGAAATTCCATTAACTCAAATTGAAGTTAACCCATTTCAGCCTCGAACGTTTTTTGATCAGACAGCTCTACAAGAGCTTGCTGAATCAATCAAAGTACATGGCATCATTCAACCGATCACAGTAAGGAAGCTTGCACGTGATCAATATCAATTGATCTCCGGTGAGAGACGCTTCCAGGCATCCAAGCTGGCAGGTTTAAAGAGCGTTCCGGCATATATTCGTTCAGCGGATGATCAGCAGATGCTGGAGATGGCATTGATCGAAAACATTCAACGCGAAAACCTGAATGCGATTGAAGTTGCCCTATCCTACCAGCGTTTAATTACGGAATGTAATCTCAAGCAGGACGAGCTTGGCGACCGTGTAGGCAAAAACCGTGCAACCGTTACGAATTACCTCCGCCTGCTTAAGCTTCCACCGGATGTACAGATTGCCGTACGCGACAACCGCCTTTCAATGGGCCACGCCCGTGCCATCATCAACGTAGAAAATCCTGATCAACAGCTCTATATCTTTAAAAAGACGCTTGCGGAAGACCTTTCCGTTCGCAAGGTTGAAGAGCTTGTGCGCGAACTGGCTTCATCCAAAAAAGAAGAGAAGGGTTCCTCT
>CAZHQP010000491.1:0-264 GCA_964534735.1 uncultured Roseivirgaceae bacterium | reverse complement strand
GCAAATCGTGAAATAAATCAACTCCAGTCGAAGCTTTCTTCGCACTTTGGCACTCGCATTGTTATAAAAAGCGATGGCAAAAAGGGTGAGATCAAAATCCCTTTTTTGTCAGTCGAAGACCTTAATCGTATCTTGGACATCTTTAAGATACAATAGGTTCACGCGCTTAACACTTACGCTGAATGAAGAAGACGTTACTGGCTTGCCTGATTCTCGGATTATCCCTTCATGCTGTTGCACAGGACGCTCCGCGTAAAGCGCTTA
>CAZHQP010000490.1:0-1741 GCA_964534735.1 uncultured Roseivirgaceae bacterium | reverse complement strand
CCGCGCCAATATATCTCAGCGAGAGGTGATCAATACCATGTGGACTTTGATCATTTCACATTTGCTGGACACGCAAGGGTCGTACTTCAATCAAAAGTATTTTTTGAAGGCGCTGATTCATAATGCCGCAGCGCATTACAATTTATCCGAGCAGGTAGTATTAGAAAAATTGTTAAAGGCTAAAGATGCATTGAAAGTATTGCCTTTCGCCATCAGTGGGTTTCTTCAATTCATCGAGGAGATTTATCATGAATCGACCGGCATGCTTTACGTTTCTGGCTCAACAAAGAAACACAGGAAGAAAAATCGATCCCTTCTTCAGCAAATAGAAATGGCATGGAAGCAATTACAAGATCATACAGGGCCTCAGGACATTCAACTGGCAGCATGGATTCATCAGGGTTTGCAAACAGAGCCTGTTCAATTGGCGAAAGTGATCAAAAAACACTTGGGCAATGGTCATATACGAAAGCAACTTGCCTCTATTTCTCATAGCGATTTCCGGCAAATACTGGCACGGGTTGTGAAGTCGCCAACGGCAGAGAGGATGAGCCACGTTATGTTGTTTCTTGAAACGATTACAGATAAAATGCTTCCTTTCTTTGGCAGTGAAGCAAAGTACCGATTAGCGATCAATGATACCATGCTGGAAGTAGCACATTCGTTGAAGGGCACCATGCGTGAGCCCGACTTGGTTCAATTGATTCTTGAAATCCTCACCTCCCGATACCGTTCACTTCAGGTGAATGAACTGTTGATGTTGCACACTGCATATACTAAAAAATCGTTGCGTGAGGAGAATAATTCTTTTTCTGATCAGCCGATCATTCAAAAGAACCATTTACAAGAACCTGGACTGCGATTGGGGAATTATATGCAATCGGCGATCGAGCAGCCTTCATTCCAACAACTGCGCGAGGGGGGATTTCAATCAGTTGACGAGGCTATTCAATTTTTCAATACCCATCACTCGGATCAACTTTATCGAGTGTTGCGTAAGGCGAACCCTCAGCAGCAAGAGAAATTTGTTGCTTCTCTTTCAGTCGATACACGCAAGGCTTTATGGAATTCAAATCCACACATCCAGCGCACGGATCATTATTTATGGTGGAAGGAGTGGAGCAAAATTCTGGTGGGATTTAATAGGGCAGAGGAAATGCTCGATGAGATTGGAAAACTAATCTTTACCGCTGCTATTTCTAATACTTCGATTACGCATCAGTCCACATTGCGTTCACTCTTGCGATTGGTGCGCCACTACCGGTTACCCAATATATTTTTAGAGCGCTTGATTCATTGGTCACTACCGGCTTTAGGAGATGCCACCGAATCCATTCGATTCATCGAACAGAAGGTGTTGCGATTAGCAGGTAAATCAGGTAAAGAGGATGAGAGTAAAACTAAGATGAAAATCTTGCGGGAATCGGCAGAACAAGTAAAGCGATTGTCCAAGGAGACACAAGCTCCCTCATCCGATCGTGAAGTAGAACCTGTGTTTATTTCCAATGCAGGTCTGGTACTGGTGCATCCCTACTTTCAATTCTTGTTTGATCAATGTCACTTGTTGGATAAGAAGGCTTTTAAAGATGAACGAAGTCGTGCGCGTGCAATTGTGTTGATGCATTATGCGGTAACAGGAAATGAAGGCTTCCGAGAAGAGGATTGTATGTTATATAAGCTATTATGTTGCATACCGATGAATGCCGTGACGACCTCCGTAAAACTTACGCGTAAAGAGAAG
>CAZHQP010000489.1:0-1745 GCA_964534735.1 uncultured Roseivirgaceae bacterium | reverse complement strand
AGTAAAGACACTTGGCGACTTAGTAAGGTTAGACATTTCTGACATGATGAAATTCAGAAACTTCGGTAAAAAATCACTTGCTGAATTAGAGCAATTGGTAGCCGATAAGAATCTGACTTTCGGAATGGATTTGGCAAAATATAAATTGGAAGAAGACTAATGAGACACGGTAAAAAAGTAAACCATCTTGGCCGTAAGTCAGCGCACAGACATGCGTTGTTATCCAACATGGCATCTTCGCTTATATTAAACAAGCGAATTACAACTACAGTAGCAAAGGCTAAGGCATTGAAAAGATATGTTGAGCCGTTGTTGACTAAGGCTAAAAGCGACACTACGCATTCACGTAGAACAGTGTTCTCTTACCTTCAAAACAAGGAGTCCATTAAGACTTTGTTTGGTGAAGTAGCAGGTAGAATCGCAAACCGTGCGGGTGGCTATACTCGCATCATCAAATTGAGCGAAGTTCGCCAAGGTGACGCTGCAGACATGTGCTTGATGGAATTGGTGGACTTTAACGATTTGTATACCAAAGATGGTGCAGCTAAGAAAGCAAAAACACGCAGAGGAAGAAAAGGTAAGAAAGAAGAAGGCGTGGAAGATGCGAAAGTTGTAGCCGAAACAGCAACGGAGGAAAAGCCTAAAAAGGCAGCTAAAAAGACTAAAAAAGAAGAATAAGTGACTTCTTCTATTCATCAAAAGAGGGATTGGACATTGTTCAATCCCTTTTTTATTGCCTTATTTCCAACGAGTGCAGAAAGAATTAATTCAATTCGATAGCAATCAATTCGCACTCAAACTATTTTTGTCAATCTCTAATTAAAACCAACTTGAACGGAAAAGCATACTTACTATTAGCTGATGGTCTTCTGGTAGAAGGACGAGCCATTGGCAAGCGCGGCACCAGCGGTGGCGAAATTTGCTTCAACACAGGTATGACGGGCTATCAGGAGATCTATACCGATCCGTCTTATCATGGTCAGATCATCGTGAATACAACTGCCCATATAGGTAACTATGGCACTGTAGAAGGAGAGAATGAATCATCGGCTACTCATATTCAAGGAATAGTTATCAATGAGTTTTCGGATGATTTCAGCCGCAAGACCGCGAAGCACAGCCTTCAAGAGTATCTGGAAAAAAACAATGTGGTTGGAATTGCCGATGTGGATACCCGTAAATTGGTACGCCATATTCGTAGCAAAGGCGCGATGAATGCCATCATTTCATCAGAACTAACTCCCGATCAATTAAAGGAAGAGTTAGCAAAAGTACCGTCCATGGATGGCCTCGAGCTTTCTTCTGTGGTTAGTACCAAGCAACCTTATTTCGTAGGCGAACCGAATGCCTCGATTAAAATTGCGGCATTGGATGTGGGAATTAAGAAAAATATCCTTTTGAATCTGGCTGAACGTGGATGTTACATTCAGGTGTTCCCGGCTAAAACTTCCTATCAGCAAATGGCTGGCTGGAACCCGGACGGATATTTTATTTCAAATGGTCCTGGCGATCCATCGGTTATGGATTATGCTGTAAAAACGGTGAAGGAAATTCTAAATGCCGACAAGCCAATTTTTGGAATTTGTCTGGGGCATCAACTATTGGCATTGGCTGCCGGACTTTCAACATTTAAAATGCATCATGGTCATCGGGGACTGAATCACCCGGTCAAGAATTTGATTTCCGGATTAGGAGAAATGACTTCACAGAATCATGGATTTGCTGTGAAGAACGAAGGACTCGAT
>CAZHQP010000488.1:0-1748 GCA_964534735.1 uncultured Roseivirgaceae bacterium | reverse complement strand
ACTTCAGGGCTCACTTCTATTTACGGTTTTATTGAAGATAATTACAGCAATATTGCAAAAATATGGGAAGATCTTGGATTTGAATCCAGAAGGTTTGCATGGATACTGACCAGAGATACCAAAGAATTTACCGGACCGCAGTTTCCTGAAGGGTATGAGCTGCGCACTTTCCGTGACGGTATTGATGAGGAGCACTGGTGCAGCATAATTAATGACGCTTTCGGGCATTCACTCGGTCACGTGCGGATGACACCTCAGCGTTTAGAGCACTGGAGGCTTGACCCTGCATATATTGATGGCGGAATGAAACTACTCTGGCACAATGATACTCCGGTTGCTACTTTTAGTATGACAAAAGAAGAACACAAAGACGAAGATCTGATCTTTATAGAAGCTATTGGTGTAGCAGGTGTTTACCAGGGAAAAGGCTTAGGAAAGAATCTTCTCAGGACAGGCATTCAGTATGCCGCTGATAGCGGTTCACCGGGAGTTATGCTTTCTGTCAACGGTGAAAATGATAAAGCTGCCGATATGTACTTCCGCGAAGGATTTAAAAAAGAAGCCCTTTACAAATGCTACTACTTTGATATAAAAAATTAATAAACCTGCATAATGGCAAAAGAACAAAAAAATGATCGTGATGTTAAGGGTGAATTCATGGAAGTTCTCCGAAAGTCACTTAAGGAAAATACATTCGTAAAATTTACACTTGGCAAATACCGCGGCAGTGAAGACGGTCTGGAAAATATTTATGTAAATCCGGTAAAAATAAAGGAAGAAGTGAAATTCGCTCTGCGGTATAAGTATAAAACCCGTGATATATACAAAAACCATACTGCTGATGAAGCAGCGAATATCATAAGTGATGAAATGGGGAAAAATTTTCTTTATGGTGGACTCTTTACCACTGTAAATGATCATGTGCTTGAATACAATAAAAAACGTGTTCCCAGAACGTACACCCGTAAAGCATCGTTTTCTCGGGTAGAGATAAAAGAACATAACCGCATTAAAACCCGTTATATTGATTCAAAAGATAAATATCTGAACCTGCTTGGAATTACCAACCAAAAAGGAGAAGTAAAAGGCGATAAGTATGATAAGTTCCGCCAGGTTGATAAGTTTATTGAGATACTGAACGGACTTATAGAATCAAGCAGCCTGGCTGATAAAAATGAAGTGGATGTAATTGATTTCGGCAGCGGAAAATCTTATTTAACATTTGCAGTATATAATTTCCTGAACCATAAGCTTGGATTGAAAACTAAGGTTACAGGTATCGAACAAAGAGAGGACCTTGCGCAGCTTTCCAATGATATTTCAACAGCAGTTGATTTTAATGACCTGAAATTCATTAACAGCACAATTAATGATAACAAGATAAAGAAGGCTGATATTGTTATTGCGCTTCACGCATGTGATACCGCTACTGATGACGCAATTGCCAAAGCAATTGCACTGAAAGCTGAAATTGTCATACTTGCACCGTGCTGCCAGAAATATGTGCGTAAACATCTCCGCATCCCCGAAGAATTAAAGGGTGTTTTCAAACACGGAATTCTGGAAGAGCATTTAGCTTCCTTTATAACCGATGGCTTAAGGGCCCTGGTGCTTGAATCATACGGCTATAAAACCAAGGTGTTTGAATTCATTTCAGGTGACCATACAAGCAAGAATATCATGATTACAGCCATTTTGGATGAGTTCACCGATGATAACTACTTTGCCAAAGTTGTTGAAATCGAAAA
>CAZHQP010000487.1:0-1761 GCA_964534735.1 uncultured Roseivirgaceae bacterium | reverse complement strand
TCCACTGTTGCAGGAAGCCGGATATATGCCGATTCGGTATGTAAGTAATTTAGTGAAAACTGTTTTTCAGGAAGACTATCATAAAGAAACACAGCGATTAAATCTGGATAACCTCAACTTGTTGTATGTAGCGTTTACGCGAGCGGAAGCAGGGTTAATCACTTTTGCACCGGACAAGCGAAGTTCGAAAGAAGGAAAGTTCGCTACTGTTGGGCAACTGGCGTATGAAATTGTGGAGCATGATATCCGCTGGGCAACACATTGGGTGCCGCAAGAAAAGAAGTTAGAGATCGGTGCAATTCAACCGTTGAAAACGAAAGCAGAAGATGCGCAACAAGTGTTGTCGCTGAAAAATTATATAGTCACTCCTTGGCGGGATCGCTTGCAAGTGCGCACCAGTGGCATGGAGTTCTTTACACCGAATGAAAAGCGGGAGAAGATAAACTATGGAATCTTCTTGCATGCCATCCTTTCGAAAGTCCGTACAAAAGAAGACGTAACACCGGCTATGCAGCGCGCCATTCAACAAGGTGTGATCAATGAATCGGAGCGAAGTGAGTTGGAAGAATTAGTGCAGTGGGTGGTAAACCTTCCGGAATTGCAACCGTGTTTTGATCCACAGGCACAATGTAAAATGGAAGCGACTTTATTAACTACCACCGGATTTGAAAAGCGTATAGACCGTGTCGCCCTGTTGGGAACGAATGCGTATGTCGTAGATTATAAAACAGGAGAGCGTACCAGCAAAGATGTGGCGCAGGTAAAAGAATACATGCAGCTTTTAGGCGGAATGGGTTGGAAGAGTGTGAAAGGATACCTCGTTTATGTGCAGGAAAAAAAATGTGTAGAAGTTACAGGGTAAGATGAAGAGTTTTTTACAAGAGTTAGCCGATCAGGTGAAAGTAGAATACCCGAACTGGGATCAGTTAACGGTGGTGTTTCCCAATCGCAGAGCGGCATTGTATTTTAAACAAGAGCTGGCGAAAGATTTAACCACTCCGAGATGGGCACCTACCATCATTACCATCGAAGAATTGATTCAATCGTACTCTACAAGTCAGGAAGCCGATAAATTAGAATTGATCCTTCGGTTATATCAGTCCTTCAGACGCGTAACAGGCAGCATCGAAAAGATTGATCAGTTTTACTATTGGGGTGAAATGCTCCTCCGCGATTTTGATGAACTGGATAAATACATGGTGAATGCGGAGTGGCTTTTCCGCGACATCAGCAACCTGAAAGAAGTCGATCAGTATTTTGATTTTTTAACGGAAGAGCAGAAAGAGTTTCTCAAAGAGTTTTGGCAAAGTGTAGAGTTCAGCACCGAAGAAACACGCACCCGTTTTTTATCGCTGTGGCAAAACCTCTATCCGGTCTATGTAGATTTTCATACTCATTTGAAAAAAGATGGCATTGCCTATGCGGGTATGATTCATCGCGATGTAGCGGAGCAATTGCAGAAAGAGAAAGCAACCACACAGCATCCCGTCATCTTTGCAGGATTTAATGCACTCACCACAGCCGAAGAGAAAATCATGAGTTGGTTTGTTGAAAACCAACAGGCACGTGTATTTTGGGATGAAGACGAATTTTATGTGGGTGCCGATCACCGCGAAGCAGGTTCATTCTTCCGCTTGTATCGCACACATCCGGTGTTAGGAAAAACGTTTCAGCCCGAGCCTGTTTCTCATTTCAGCAAACCGAAACAACTGCATATTTATGGTGTTCCACAAAAAGCAGGACAACCAAAGCTGTTGGCAC
>CAZHQP010000486.1:0-1766 GCA_964534735.1 uncultured Roseivirgaceae bacterium | reverse complement strand
AATCATTAAACACGTTATCCGTTCCATCCACTTCTGCAACATCATACCGGGTTTCCACAACCATATTCTTTACCAGGTCTGCTACTTCCGGTTCACGGGCGCAGGCCACCATACCCAAAACCAGTAAAATTCCGCCTATTTTTTTCATACTGTTTATTAACGTGTATCCTGTGTTAGACACTAAAACGAGTCATTTGGTTTAAACGTCTAATGAATCTCTAAAATACGAACATCAGGAATGTAAAGGTTAAAAAAGCCCAGCCCTCCCCTGATATTAGACGGGTAATTTGCAGGTTCGCCCAAAAAATCTGCAAAACTAAACCGTGAATCGAGCCGGAGTTGCATAAAATCATAGTACTGCTCATCGATGTTGGATAGAAAGATTCCTACGGTATCTCCCGGTATAAAATCGCGGTTTGCAAATACACGCTTTCGATCAAAGTAGTCGCCCCCTTCAAAGGCAGCGTCATCCACCAATTGGGTAAAGATGTCCGGGTTCAACAGGTTTTCGGATTCAAGCTTACTTGTGATCCGTTGAAAGTTGAACATATAATAGTTTTTTCCGATTGGGTCTTTAAAGCTATAGCTTACTTCCGCCAGTGTATCAAATCCTGTGTAGTATATGGCCGCCTCCAGGAAATCAAATGTAACCTGTGGCTTTATAAACGTAGAAGCGCTTACACTTCCCATCGTTGGACTCTCCACTGTAAGAAAATATTCCAGACCTTGTTCCAGCGGAAGTGTAATACTCGTGTATAACCCATTACCCAACGGTGTAAGGACTTCGGAGGTTTCATACGTGCTGATAGTTACAACAGCATCATTGATTGCAATCAGGTCAAGCAATTCATCACTGTTTGAATTGTCACTTGCTTCCAGCGCACCTACACTTTTAGTGAGCAGAATTAAAACTGAATTTTCATTCATCTGTGATGATACCACGATTTTTGGTTTAAGTTGCGGAATATCATTTACCGATAAAGGCTCCGGCAAGCAAGAACCCATCGCGATCAGCATTCCAAAAAATGATATATATCGTATTGGCCGCATCATTAAAACTTAAATCCGTAACTGATAAAAGGTATTACTCCGAATAATCCGGGTTGTGAATATTTCAATGCTCCGGTTTCTTCATTCTCCTCAATTGTTATCCCTACCGGATTAGCCCGATTGTATGTGTTATAAACCCCTAAGAACCATTCTGACTGAAATCGTTTATCCGGATTGCTCTTGTATTTAATTCCCAGATCCAGCCGATGGCTGTTTGCCAGCCGAACAGAGTTGAGCGGTGCATATACCGGGAGCAAATCTACTCCCACACCGGTTGGAGAAGTAATTACGTATTGTCCGACAACGGGTGTAAAGCGCGACCCTGAAATAAATTCCCACACGGCTGATACCGACCAGTTTTTATGAAAGGCATATTGCATTACAATTGCACCGTTGTGTCTCCGATCATAACGCGATGGGAACCGTTCTCCCTTATTGAGCTCGTCAAATCTTCGCCACGCCCATGAAAGCGTATAGCTAATCCAGCCCGAGAGTTTTCCAGTTTCTTTTTTTACAAGCACTTCAACTCCGTAGGCTGAACCCTCGCCCTGTACCAGCCTGGATTGAAAGTCGGTATTGAAGAATAGATTCGTGCCTTCTTCAAATCCGATGATATCATTCATGTATTTGTAGTACGATTCAACACTCAGGTAGATATTGCGGGGCAACATACGCTGCCAGGCTATGGATACCTGGTGCGAGGTCTGAGGCCTAAT
>CAZHQP010000485.1:0-1779 GCA_964534735.1 uncultured Roseivirgaceae bacterium | reverse complement strand
GTGAAGTAGAATCCATAAATTAGGGGCTTAAATACCCCTCAAACCATGAAGATATCGAAAGAAGTAAAAGTGGGCTTGTTCATGGTTGTGTCCATTGTATTGCTCTACGTTGGATTTAATTATCTGAAGGGCATCGACTTCTTTTCAAATACGAATCGCTACTATGCTATTTACAATAACGTAGATAAGCTCCAGGCTTCCAACCAGGTTTTTATTAATGGATATGCGGTAGGGCGTGTGAGTAAGATACAGTTCCAGCAAATGAAGAACCGTGTGCTGGTTGAGATGGAAATTGACTCTGAAATCATCCTGGGTGATTCTACCGTTGCGATATTGAATGGAGATATTCTTGGAACGAAATACATTCAGCTGAACGTAGGCAGTATCGCTCGGCCAATTCAGCCTAAAGACACATTACGTTCGCAGGTGGCTAAGGGGATCTCTGATTTTCTTGCTGAGAATGCAGCGCCTGTTGCCGACAACCTGGAAAGCACATTGCGAAAGCTCAATACAATTCTCGATAACCTGGCGAATAATTCTGCCAAGCTTGATGTAATCTTTGACGAGTTTCAGAAAACACCAAAAATTCTGAACAAAACACTCTCCAATACAAACAGTAAAGTAGACGCCTTAGCGGAAAACATAAGAACCGTTACCGTAAACGTAAATGGTGTACTCACTGAGCTGAAACCTACATTAACCAACTTTAAGACTTTTTCAGATTCCCTAAAAAGTATCGAAGTTCAATCGACACTTAACAAGGCGAAGGATGCACTCACCAAGCTGGATGCTGTGGTTGCTAAATTTGACCGAAAGGATAATACGCTGGGTAAGCTGATGAATGAAGATAGCTTGTACGTTAATCTGAACAGGATGATCCTTGATCTGGATGTATTAGCCAGGCATCTGAATGAAAATCCGAATCACTTCTTTGCACCGCTTGGAAAGAAGCGTGATAAAATTGAGCGCGACCTTGAGCGTCAGCGTAAAGACAAGAAATAATTTTCCTAACCATATTTGCTATGCCTGAAAAGGATTTGGAATTCAACAAAAACGAAGACCAGTATAAGCAGCTGGTTTCACAGCTTCAGGCCAAATCAAAAAAAACAAAGCTTGGCGGGGGCGAAAAGAAAATTGAGGAGCAGCATCAGAAAGGCAAGCTCACTGCCCGCGAACGCATTCACTACCTGGTTGATAAAGAATCAGAATTTTTGGAGATCGGACTTTTTGCCGGAGACGGCATGTATAAAGATGTTGGCGGATGCCCTTCAGCAGGAGTAGTTTCCGGTATCGGCTACATCCACGGAAGACAGTGTGTGATCGTTGCAAACGATGCTACTGTCAAGGCGGGAGCCTGGTTTCCGATTACGGCCAAGAAAAATCTCAGGGCCCAGGAAGTGGCAATGGAAAATCATTTGCCGGTAGTTTACCTGGTAGACAGCGCAGGAGTTTTTCTACCCATGCAGGATGAGATCTTCCCCGACAAAGAACATTTCGGAAGACAGTTCAGAAACAATGCAAAGATGTCGGCCATGGGCATTGTGCAGATTGCAGCAATCATGGGTAGCTGTGTGGCGGGTGGCGCGTATTTACCGATCATGTCGGATGAAGCGATGATCGTTGATAAAACAGGTTCCATCTTTTTAGCGGGGTCCTATCTGGTAAAAGCTGCTATCGGTGAAGACATTGATAACGAAACATTGGGCGGAGCAACAACGCATTGCGAGATATCCGGTGTAACGGATAATAAATTCCCGAATGATCAGGCATGCCTGGACT
>CAZHQP010000484.1:0-1787 GCA_964534735.1 uncultured Roseivirgaceae bacterium | reverse complement strand
AAGGCTAAGCACCACACTTTCGCTTCCGTCAAAAACGTTTTGGACGGCAGTGACAAAGACTATAAAGAGGGCGGCAAGCAGAAGGAAATGACACTGAGCAATGAGGAATTTACCCGGCGGTACACGATGCACATCTTACCCTACCGCTTTGTACGCATCCGGCACTACGGTATCTTGAGCAGCAGTTGGAAACGAGCCAAACTTCAAAAACTGCAAGAATATCTCGGGATAAGCAGTCCCAAACCGGAAGTGAAAACGTTGCTGTGGAAGTGTCCTTGCTGTAAGATTGGCACTTTGATAACGATAGCGATCATTGGAATCTGTTCTTTCATTCTTTCAATTCGATTGGGTTCTCCTGCTTTTGAATGAATTTCAGTGTCTATAATTCCAGGTCTTACAGCATTTACCCGAATATTTTCTTCTGCTACCTCTTTTGAAAGGCCAATTGTTAAAGTGTCGATCGCCCCTTTTGTTGAGGCATAGTCAATATATTCAAAAGGTGAACCATACTTTGAAGCCATTGAAGATACATTTACAATACTTCCACCTTGTCCATTGTTTCTATTAGACATACGTTTTATTGCTTCTCTTGCACAGAGGAAACTTCCAAAAACATTTGTAGCAAAAACTCTTTGAAGTCGCTCGCCCGTAATGTCAATAAGTTTTTGTTGTGGTTCAATAATACCAGCATTGTTCACAAGTGCAGATATTATTCCAACTTGACTATCAACCGCCTTAAAAAGTTCTTCAACTTGTTGCTCATTAGAAATGTCAAACTGAAATGCGAAAGCCTGTCCTCCGTTACTTTTTATTTCATTAACTATTTTTTTTGCGGAGATTTGGTTTTGTCTATAGTTTATACAAACTACAAAGTCCTGTCGAGATGCTAAATACGCTATCGAAGCTCCAATTCCATCACTCCCCCCTGTGATTAGTATAATCTTTTTCATTTAGTGAGGTCTTTCTTAAAATATCATACAACGTGCCGCGTATTGGCGTAGTGCGGGTTTTATAGCACTAACGTTGATACGAAGCGGACACTTCAAATATAGCACAAATGTTGATACGAAGAACTTCGCCCCGCATTACGCCAATACGATGTTGGCAGCCGTATTTATTTTTGTTCGTTTTTCCACTTGGCTAAATTTAGCTATAAATGTCAGCAAGTATTATTTTCTCAACGTTAATTTTATCCCAACAATCAAAAGCCACAATAACCAAAGTGTACTTCCTAAGAATCCTGCAATTTCTAAAACGGGGAAATTTTGGATTACGGTTGCAAAAAGTTCTGCTTGTGCAAGCAAATAAATGATTGAAGCAATATAGCCAAGCCATATGAGCCACTTTGAAAACGTGTTACTTTTCGCAAATGCCGAGGCAATCATTATTGTCCAAGCGATAGTAAAAAGCTGCCCGATATGTTCGCCAAGAACAACACCGCCATATTGATGAATGGTTTCAAATGCAACTTTGCAGACTTCTTGTGTTGTTTCGTTTCCTGATACAAATTTGTTTGCTAAAACAGGAACAACAAAAGTCCAACGCAATAAACCAATCATTTGTGTTACCAAACCAATAACGCCCAAAGTTGTTGCCCACCTTACGAAGTAAAATTCTTTTTCTAATTTTTGTCCTAACAAAACGTATGCTTCTAATAAAGGCAAACCCAAAATAGCGAACAACCACCAAGTCCAAATAAGTTTATTTCCGCCTTCGTGAAATTTTGTAAGTATTATTCCTGTTTCTTGTCGCAAAATGTTTGGATAGTCAAAAATGATTATCAACGT
>CAZHQP010000483.1:0-1794 GCA_964534735.1 uncultured Roseivirgaceae bacterium | reverse complement strand
AGACAGATGTAGATGTTGCAGAGGCGAAACGGGAAGTAAAAGATGCGGTTGATCGCGCGTTACCGGATTTACCAAGTGATTTGAAAGACGATCCGACTGTAATGGACGTGGATATTTCCGAAATGCCTATTATGTACGTTAACCTTTCCGGAGACTATGATCTGCAAACACTCAAACGCTATGCTGAGCAGATGCAGGACAGGTTTGAGTCGCTAATTGAGATCAGAAGAGTTGACATCGTAGGTGCGCTTGACCGTGAGATTCAGATTAATGTTGACCTTTATAAAGCTGCACGTGCAGGTGTTGCGCTTAGCGATATTCAACAGGCGATTGGAGGTGAAAACGTAATTATTCCGGGTGGTCAGGTTTCCGTGGGCGGAATGAAGCGTTCGTTGAGCATTACGGGTGAGTATGCCGATGCGGAAAGCATGGGTAACACCGTGATCGGATCAACAACCGGTGGAAAGATTTACTTAAAGGATATTGCAGAAGTTATTGACTCTAATAAAGAACAGGAAAGCTTTGCCCGGTTAGGCAATAAGAATGTGGTGACACTCAATATCGTGAAACGTAATGGTGAGAACCTGATTAACGCTGCAGATGGTATTCGGGCTATAATTGCCGATTATGAAGCAAATGTTTTGCCGAAAGGATTAAAAGTTACGGTAACAGCCGACCAATCAGAAAATACCCGTGTTACTTTACATGACCTGATCAATACAATTATTATTGGATTCATCCTGGTAACGATCATCCTGATGTTTTTCATGGGTGTGACGAATGCGGTGTTTGTTGGATTGTCGGTTCCGATTTCCAGTTTTATTGCATTCCTGGTGTTCCCGGGAATCGGTTTCACGCTGAACATGATGACCTTGTTCTCGTTCCTGCTTGCGTTAGGCATTGTAGTGGATGATGCGATTGTGGTGATTGAAAATACGCACCGCGTATTCGATAATGGTAAAGTTCCGATCCGTAAGGCTGCCAAGATTGCCGCAGGTGAGGTATTCCTGCCTGTACTTTCTGGTACATTGGTAGTATTGGCTCCCTTTATTCCGCTTGCATTCTGGCCGGGTATCGTAGGTAAGTTTATGATGTATCTGCCGATCACGTTGATTGTCGCCTTGCTGGCATCGTTGCTTGTAGCGTATATCATCAACCCCGTTTTCGCAGCCGACTTTATGACTCCGCATGATCATGAACATGGCGAAAAACCTAAGTTCTCCAAAGGATTCAAGATTACTACGGTAACGTTTGCCGGCATCGCATTGATTTCTTATTTGATCAATATAGGGCTCGGTAATTTTGTTGTGCTGATGTATTTATTGTACGCCTTGCACCACTTCTTCCTGAAAAATGTGATCTCTGTTTTCCAGACTTCCACCTGGCCTAAAGTTCAGAAAGGGTATACGAGATTAATTACCTGGTGCCTTACCGGTTACCGTCCGATAGGGGTTATTGTAGGAGTAGTTGTGCTGTTCTTCTTTTCGATATTTTTTACTGCCATCATGAGCCCTCCGGTGGTTTTCTTCCCGAACGGTGATCCTAATTTTGCATTCGCTTATGTACGCATGCCGATTGGTACTGATCAGAAAGTGACGGATTCGATTACTTCTGTTGTGGAGCAGCGCGTGGTAAAAGCCCTGGGTAAGGATAACCCGATGGTTGAATCAATTATTTCGAACGTTGCAATCGGAGCCAGTGAAGATCAATTTGAACAAGGTCAGGCGCAGCCGCACCTCGGTAAAGTGCAGGTTTCATTTGTGAAGTTCTCACAACGTGGTGGACGCTCAACAA
>CAZHQP010000482.1:0-1798 GCA_964534735.1 uncultured Roseivirgaceae bacterium | reverse complement strand
TGACAAAGGGATTCTGCGCTTTGCGGAATCACAAATGCATACCGAAGAGAAGAGGAACCGGGTTTATTTGTCGTGGGTGGTTTTCAGACATTTTAAATTTAATACAACAACGCTTGCCGGCATTATTAACAAAAACAAAATCAGACTTGTGATGATCCTAGGAAAATTTGACAAGATCATCACCCCCGCAAATATGAATGGGTTCCTGAAGAAACTAAATACCTATCAATTAGAAATTCCGGAAACCGGACATAATGGTGTGATCGAAGCGAGTATTAAAATTCTGAAAAATTCCGTCAATTAATTGCAGGCAGAATGAAGGTTCCCATCAGGTCATTTGCCTGATTTACGTACAGCGGCCATTGCAAATAATTTCCCTGCGTGATCACGATAACCATGTTCTGCTCCGGAAAGATGTTGATGTAATTACCACCATCTCCGTCTGCTGAAAGATAGGTGATCTCATTCAACTCACGGATCCAGAAAAAGTGACTATAGCGCCCCGATGTTGTAATTTGTTGAACAGACTTGCATCGCTGAACCCAGGATTCAGGAATTACCTGCTCCCCCTTCCATTTTCCATTATCCAGATACGCGACACCGATCTTGAGCATGTCGCGCGGACGCAAGTACATACGGGCAGCGCCTTCAGGATATCCATCGGGCTGACTTTGCCATTTGTAATCGGTGATGCCCAGTTTGCTGTAAAAATTCTCATGCGCCCAGCCCCGGATGGGTTCATCAACAATATTCTCCAGACATTTTAATATTACGTTCGGACTTGCGCTATTGTAATACCAGGCTGAACCAGGACCTGCATTATTCCGACTTAACAAGAACTTGGCGAAGTCATCTGATTTCCATAGCAACGCCAGATCAGGAGCTGACCATTCGTTCCATTGAAACCCAAGTGTCATATTAAGTGCATTATGAAACGTTACGGCAGATTTCTTTTCATTGCCAGTAAAGTAGCTTTCGTATTCAGGAAGGTAATCTTTAATAAAGGCATCGGTTGATATCTCATACTTATCCAACACAATACCTGTTAGCGTTGATGTCAGCGCTTTATTAACCGAGGCGATATAATGCTTCTCATTTCGGTTCCACCAGATGGGTTTAGGTCTTTTATCACGAACTATGCCGCCTTCAAAATCGATCGTATCGTGATTGCCGTAATAATATTCTTCCAAAACCAGATGCCCATCTTTATAAATAAGAATGCTGTGCAGATCGCGATAGCCCGGCTGTGCGATCTTTCTCATCATTGCATTGATCTGTACCGTATCGAACCCTGCATCGGTTAATGTGCCCACGTCTAACCCGTCATCGAACTGAACAGGTTTTTGATAGATGTAGGTACCCGTTGAATCCGGCATTAACAGAATTGTTTTTATTCCGATCGTAGCGTTTATTTCGCGGGGTCTGAAATTGGGATGCAAAATCGAAAATGCATAAGCAGTTGAATCCGTTATTGCTTGAATACCTGCACCGGATAGATCTTTTTCGGTAAAGCCAGCGGTACCATCCTTTTTAGTTTTTACGGTGCGACCGTTTTCAAGCACGCTTATTTCAGCTCCCTTAATCGGTTTACCCGTAGTACCATCCAGAATCAAAAATTCAAGCTGGTAATTCGCAGGCTCGGATTCATCACTTGTACAGCAGGACAATATGAGGGAAACAAGAACAGTAATGAGCGTGGAGCGCAGCTTCATAAGATACTTATTTAAATACTTCACCAAGCTAATCTTCGGAGAGTCCATTACCGAGAAAAACACTACATCAATTCTACATCACCCCC
>CAZHQP010000481.1:0-1805 GCA_964534735.1 uncultured Roseivirgaceae bacterium | reverse complement strand
CATCGAACGTTGTTTTCAGTATGATCTCAGGTATCCTGCTGATCATTCTGGGTCTCAATGCAAGCACATACCTGACACAAGGCGTTACTTCGTTTCGGGCCATTATTCCCTTTGTACTGTTGTCGGTTTCAGTAAGCGGCATTGTGCTAAACTGTTACCGGCATTATCTCTCCGCCCGACTGACCTTCTTCTTTTTCTGGACGACTCTTATTACGGCATTTCCAGTCTGGCGACCGGTTTCGGTCTATGGATATTTTCTGCACCCAACATTTGGTATCGTATCATCCACAATGGTACTGCTGATGTTTTCTTTCCGGAAAGAAAAGCTCGTGTATGTTTCATTCATGACTTTCTCAATTCTGATAACGGTGTTCTCGTTTGAATTTGTTGCGCTCTTTGACCGCACAGAAGTTTACAAAACTGTGCTTTCCTATACCACCCGGTTCAGGCTGCATCTCTACCCTTTTTTCTTCAGTATTTTTTTAACCTGGTGTTGATGTATGTATTCCGGATCAACAGGAAGTTTTTTGCGCGCCAGCAAAGGCAGCATGCCATTATTATCAGGCAGAATGTGCAACTCGATGAAACACTGCTGAAGCTCGAACAAAACAATAGCCAGTTGGAAAGCCGGGTCCGTGAACGAACACTTGAGCTGATGGAGCAAAACAGTAAGCTCACCGACTATGCATTTTTTCACGCCCATGTTTTGCGTGCCCCCGTCAGCCGCATTCGCGGATTGCTGAACCTGATGAATCTGCCCATTTCACAGGAAGAAGAAATCATGGTTCGCGAAATGCTGACGCAAACCATGAAAGAGCTGGACGATACCATTCATGTCATGAATGATAAACTTCAGAACGTTAATGTGGCTGTGGCTGAGGGCAATTAATTTAGCTTCTCAAGCTGGGCTTTTGCATTTTCGTTTTTAGGATCAAGCTCGAGCACGCGTTCATAACATGCTTTGGAATTTTCCTTGTCACCCGCTGCGAGGTACGCTTCGCCCAGGCTATCAAAGCAGTTGGGCGAATAAGGAAAGAGATGCACGTTAATCCGGAAAACAGTGATGGCTTCCTTCAAATCCTTGCGGCCCAACAATACATACCCGCAGGAGTTCAGATCAGTTTCGCGACTAATGTCTGACCGAATGCTTTCAGCCAATCCGCGCGGACTAACATTACTATCCGATAAAATTCCCTGCACGAGCCAGGAATTAATTTTGTCGAAGCCTTTATAATTGTGCGTATACGGCTGATGGGTAACAATCTTTAATAAATCCCGCTCGAGCGACTCAACCGCATATTCAACGATCCGGCCGATTTCATTGTTTTTTTGATAAACAATGAAGGTTGGAACACGATAAATGTTCAACCCTTTCTCTTCACGCTTTGGGGCCTGCTTATAAACATCAAGCGAATCATATACACCAATCAACTGAAGATTCTTTTCCGGGAAACCGGCAGCACTCAAAACCTTCAGCATTCTGGGGAGCTCACGCTTGCTGTCGCCACACCATGAGCCAAAGACAATCTGTACTGTACATGTTGAAAGACTTGATTTTTTAAGCTGCGCAATTATTTCAGCTGAAGGAGTGTAGTTCTCGTAGCCCGGCTTGTACCAGGCAGCATACGGTTCACGCTCCAGGTCTTTTACGGAACAGATGCCGAGCAGCCGTGGGTCTTTTTGAGCAAAGGCTGGGAGGGCGCTGATCAGCAGCACCGTGAATACAATAAATCTTTTCATGGATAGTTTGGTTTAGCCAAAGCTACCGGCTACAGAAAAGGAATGCTGTTAATGGCTTCCTAAAA
>CAZHQP010000480.1:0-1812 GCA_964534735.1 uncultured Roseivirgaceae bacterium | reverse complement strand
GCTGCCTTGCGCAGAGGCTGCTTCATTGATGAGAATAAACAAAAAGCTGAGTAAGCTAATCGCCAGCCAAAGCTTGTTTTGAGTAACACGTGCCGAAGCCGTGTAAGCTCTCAGCAGGTAAAGGTTCAGGTTCTCTTTCATAACTTCTATCGTTTATACAGATAAGATGATGATAAGCGATACATTCCATAGAACCCGGAAGATTTTTTTAACGATGCAGTCGATGTCTGTAGTATTTTAGTTCACAGTCTGCATAGAATGAATTGTGTGAACATTATATAACGTTGATTTGGGCTAAAAAATGTTTTTAACTTTTACCCACATCCTGTGAAGGAAGCCGGGTTTTTCCAGATAAGGTTCATCCACGGCTATTTCACCTGTCCATATTATTTCACCGAGTATAGTCTCATCCGGGTTCATGGCAATACTGATTTGCTTCATGCTTTTATCGATCGGAACGCTAACCGTTTTCAAGCCAATAAAAGTAAAGACGAGCCGGCTTCTTCTCCTGAGATCAACCAGAATTTCAAATTTTCCGTCACCATGTGTCTGTGTTTCAACGGCCGTGCCTTCTACGAAAACACTTACTCCGGGCAATGGTGAGCCATCTTCAGAAGACGTTATAATTCCCGTAACACGTATTTCTTTTTTTTAGTGCATTTGTGGAATCATTCGGGTATTGAACAATTTCAGTGTTGCTTTTGGTAGCTGTAGTTTGAGAAATGCCGGGCTTACCGATCAATAAAAGCAACAGGCTTAATAATCCGGCCCGGAGCAGCATGAAACCGGGCGTAATTGAATCACTTGTGGAAAGGTCATACGTTTTAAGCTGATCTATTTTGAATCTCCCGCATGCAGATGCAGGCTTACGTGTGAGAAAGGTGACTATCTCTGATTCACTTGCATGTGTGAAATCAACTACATTTTTATTGCATGAGGCACAAAATCCGCCTGTAGCCGTTGGCGTAAAGCTGTTCCAGTCTTCATTGCAAGGCTTTGGAATCGAGAGTGTCAGACTTTTTTTCATGGCCGTGTTTTATTCAGGATGCTAGAGCATCCTGAATTCCATAGGCATCTCTGCAGTATATTGCACCATGTTCAGCCAGGTACATACTCCGGAACGTTTAACCGGTCAGCAACTCGATGCTTACCTCGCGCATGGCTGGTTCCGGATGGGGCAGACAATCTTCACTACAAACTTCGCGCACGTAAAGAACTCCATGCACAGCACGATCTGGCTGCGAATCTTATTGTTTGAGTACCAGCGCGACAACGCACATAATAAATTGAGTAAACGTAATGCAGCGTTCACGACAGCCATCGAGCCTGCAGTAGTGGATGATGAAAAAGAAGTGTTATTTGCCCGGTATCGCGAATCGTTGCCGTTTGCTCCAAGTGATTCGTTAAATCAATTGTTGTTTGGGAAAAGTGATGGAACATCTACGATCTACACAACGTATGAAGTAACAATCCGCGATGGCGATAAGCTGATTGCCTGTGGCTTCTTTGATCTGGGAGGCGAGAGTGCGCAAGGCATTGTTTCTTTTTATGATCCGGCCTATAAAAAATACAGCCTGGGCCGATACCTGATCTACTCCAAAGTTCAATACTGTAAGTCACTCGGATTAAAATATTTTTATCCCGGTTATTTTGTACCGGGCAATCCGTATTTCGATTACAAGCTGGGAATTGCTACAGCCGCACAGGAATTTTTCGCGCTTGGATCGGCTGAATGGAAACGCATACATATTTTTTCTGAAGCGGATATCCCAATAAACGTCATGCAGTATAAACTCATGCAACTTCAGGAGG
>CAZHQP010000479.1:0-1822 GCA_964534735.1 uncultured Roseivirgaceae bacterium | reverse complement strand
ATCACGTGATCTGACAAATAATGAACTGCTGAAAAATAAAGTGGTGAGATATTGAAGAATGAAGATGTTATTAAGCAGTGTTGTTAGAGTTGATAAGAATGCCGGGGTTAATTCGAGCTGAATAACGTGAAACGTCAAACATGAAAAGTCAAATGTGAAAAGTCAAACGTGAAACGGTTTATTATAAAATAGAACCTTGAAATCCATTCCCAAAATTTGCAACTAGTTAGACCAATCTTCCCTTTTCAGAATCATTACATGGCAATCGTCTTCGCCGAATCTTCTGTTCTCCAGGAATCTGAATCCAAGCCTTTCATAAAATTTTATTGCACGGGTATTACTGCTTAGCGGATCAATAAGTATTGCTGTAACATTACTCTCTTTAAAACAATCATCAATTGCCAGTTTCATCATTTGTTCCCCATATCCCCTGCCCAGATTTTTTTCTTCACCAATCCAGATATCGATAGCCCGCAGATCTTCGGGGACATCACCCCAGTAATGTGATTCTTCGTGATACGGGTCGATTATCTGTATAAATCCGATAGGCTCTGAATTGAGCTCAGCAATATATTGTTTACGCCAGTCCGGGTATTTTGTGAGTTCTTCTTCCCAGTTCCAGTCATCGTTGGGGTCGGAGTCAATAACATGCTTCTGTGTATCCCAAAACTTTAAGGTTTCGAGATCATTTATGTTTGCAATTCGTAGTTTTAGGTTAACTTTTTGTACGTCTTGTGACATTCTGATTAACTTCTTATCATTTTGCGAACCGGATTTATCTGGTGAAGCAATCTAGTTGCGCTATATATAGGATTACTTCATCGCTAAAGCTCCTCGCAAAGTATTAATATTTAATCCTGAATTCCCAAACTGGAGTTTGTTGTATCCCTACGGAAGGAATGAGAGTGGGATGCTTGTAAAGCGCTTCGACTCCGCTCAGCGCGACAAAATGAAGCACTGCACGAAAAGGCGTAGCGTTATTCAATCCGAAATCACGTAAACAGTTCCCTTTCAACGCTTTCGCAGATTATATGACCAATAGTTATATGCCCTTCCTGGATACGCTGGGTGTTGTTTGAGGGAATGATAATTTCGCAATCAGCTGACCCTTTGATTTTACCGCCTGAACCGCCGAGGAAAGCAATAGTTTTGACTCCTTTTGACTTAGCCATTTCAAATGCTTTAATAATACTACCTACGCCTCATATCCTTTTCACATCCACCGCTACCTCCAGGTTTGCACCAAGGCCTTCGACCTGTCGTGCGAACACGTTATCATAGCCAATATCATTGGCGCCTGCTGTAAGCAGGCTGGAATCGGTAGTAAGCGCAATGGCACCGATTGCAGGTCGTGTAATATCGTGAGAGAGTCTGATTATAAACTCAGTAGCTAAATGCTGACTATCCGCGGCGGAGCCGCCATTGCCGCAGAAGAGTATCTTTCCGCCTGATTTTATGCTTTCATTCATGATATCGATCGCCTTATAAACATCCTCGCGGCAATGCTTCAGGATCGCAAGCTTTGTTTCAGCGCTTTCGTTAAGTGATTCGTCGAAAAATTTTGTACGGTCGAACATATTATGTGTTTTAGTGCTTAAAATTTTTTTATTGATCGTTAAGGAGTCATCCTTCGACAAGCTCAGGATGAGGAAAACCGGAATATATTCTCACCCCGAGTCAGTCGAGGGGTCATCCTTCGGCAAGCTCAGGATGAGGTAAACCGGAATATATTCTCACCCCGAGCCTGTTGAGAGGGTCATCCTTCGGCAAGCTCAGGATGAGGAAAACCGGAATATATTCTCACCCCGAGCCTGTCGAGGGG
>CAZHQP010000478.1:0-1824 GCA_964534735.1 uncultured Roseivirgaceae bacterium | reverse complement strand
TTCGAGGCGATGATTAAGCTTAGCTTGGTAAGCTGTAACATCAAGTTTATGATTGAAGGTGAAGAGGAGGTAGGCTCTGAACACCTGGGCACTTTTGTAAAAGAGAATAAGGAGAAACTGAAGGCCGATGTAATTCTTATTTCTGATACATCCATTATCTCGTTGGATCAACCCTCTATAACGGTTGGCTTGCGCGGATTAAGTTACATGGAGGTAGAAGTTACCGGCCCTAATCGCGATCTTCACTCCGGTGTATATGGTGGTGCGGTTGCTAACCCAATCAATACATTAAGCAAAATGATCGCTTCATTGCATGATGATAAAGGTCGCGTAACCATCCCGGGCTTTTACGATAAAGTTGCAACGCTTAGCTCGGCTGATCGTGAAGCTATGAACAAAGCACCCTTCTCACTTGAAAAATATAAGGCCGACCTTGCAATTGACGATATTCAGGGAGAAGAAGGCTATACAACCATTGAGCGCACAGGCATCCGGCCAACACTTGATGTAAACGGAATCTGGGGCGGATATACAGGTGAAGGTGCTAAAACCGTATTGCCTTCAAAAGCATATGCTAAAATATCGATGCGCCTTGTGCCCGATCAGGATAATGAAGAGATCACCGAAATGTTTACAAAACATTTTAAATCCATTGCTCCTGAATCAGTAAAGGTTAAAGTTACTGCATTGCATGGCGGACAGGCAGCCGTAACCCCAACTGACTCAAAGGCGTTTAAAGCGGCAAGTGCTGCATTTGAAGAAGTGTGGGGCAAACGCCCAATCCCAACCCGGGATGGCGGAAGTATTCCCATCGTTGCACTTTTTAAGAAAGAACTTGGTTTAGATACTGTACTCATGGGCTTTGGTTTGGATTCTGATGCGATACATTCGCCAAACGAGCACTACGGTATCAAAAATTTTGTGCTGGGCATAGAAACAATTACCTCGTTCTTTAAACATTTTTCAAAATCATAAATTGACTAATCTTTCGCAGATTATGGATTTCAAAAAAGCTTCGGCAGCATTCCTGGTTTTCTTTTTACTGGCAGCGACAACATTTGCTCAGATTCTTGAGCCCGTAAAATGGACGTACGAAGCATCTAAAAAATCTGTAAAAGTTGGTGATGAATTTGAGATTGTGTTTACCGGAAAGATTGACGACACGTGGTATGTATACGCGAATGAGTTTGATCCGGAATGCGGACCCATTTTAACAACGATAAGCTTAACCCCCGATCCAAGCTACAAGGCAACAGGGACGCTCAAGGCCATTAACTCAAAAACAAAGCACGATGAAATTTTCGGATGCGATGTTAAGATTTTTAAAGGAACTGCTGTATTCAAGCAACAGATCAAAGTACTTTCAAAAGCGTTAAAAATAGCCGGGACTTTCAGCGGCCAGGTCTGCACAGAGGTTAACGGCCGGTGCGTTCAGTTTGATGTTGATTTTTCAGTTAGCGATGTTATCGTTTCAGCATCATCAGAGGTAAAAAAGAATAATGAACCAAAAACAGAAGCTTCTTCTCCAGCAATAACAACTCCTCTGGTTGTTAAAGATCCGGTTGTTGATAAAGACACCGTTCAAAAGAAAGCGGAGCCAAAATCCTTTTCATCAAAAGTAAACGGGCCTGTTTTAGACAAGGCTATCCTGGAAGGTGATCCAACCTATATTAAAGAGTCATTTTGGACATTATTAATTCTTGCATTTATTGCCGGCCTTACCTCATTGATTACCCCGTGTGTTTTCCCGATGATCCCGATGACGGTAACATTCTTCCTGAAAGATACCCAAACAAAACGTCAGGGGATCAGAAAGGCAATCAT
>CAZHQP010000477.1:0-1830 GCA_964534735.1 uncultured Roseivirgaceae bacterium | reverse complement strand
GGCGAGATATACACCCATCGCTGCTTATGGCGCAAAGGGTCTCACGGATATGTCTTACTCAAAAGGCATGCTTTTCTTTTATCTTCTTTACAAGACACTCGGAGAGTCCAACTTTATGAATATGCTAAGAAGTTACCGCGAAAAATATGCTACCGGAGCCTCCACGCAAGAGTTCATTGATAATCTGTTATCAAAAAATAGCAACCCAAAAGTTAAACAGCTTGTTACTGACTGGATATTAACACATGAATCTTCAAACAGGATTATTGCCGCAAAAACTATTAAACAGCTTATTCAATAGCCTTTGTTACACGCTTTAGTCAATGAAATCCAAAAAAAATCCCAAGCCTGTTAAAGCTTGGGATTACGTACCTCAGGCCGGAATCGAACCGGCACACCTTACGGTACACGATTTTGAGTCGTGCGCGTCTACCAGTTCCGCCACTAAGGCCTAGAATCCAATTCAGCGGGCGGGCTGAATGGGGTTGCAAATATGGCTAAACTTTAAGTTTTGAACAATTTACAGTTCGATAAATTTCTGCAATGAAAAAGCCTGTGTCCGTTCAGAAAAAAGCGTTTTAACCCGACCCCAAACACTGCCAAAAAGCTCGGACTTCCGATACCGTTCCAGGTCAGCAGGACCATTCCAATGACTTAACGTTGTATAGATTGTGGAATCTTCTGCATCCTTTAACAATTGAAGATGCATACAGCCCGGAAAATTGCGGATCGCAATCTTATTATCGTTGAAAATTTGTAAAAATTCTTCAACTCCGGCTTCCGTAAAATGCATGCGAACAATACGAATAATCATAGGTGATTAACTTTATGTTGTCAAAATTATAGAAAGCAACCGAATTTAAGCTTTACTCCAGATCAGGCGATCTTAAAACCCTGAATTTACTAACACTGCCTGGCAAAAACACGAGTGATTTCTAAGTACATTTGATATTCTACCAATATCTGAATGTTCTCTCATGAAACGTCTGCTGGCAGTGACGATCCTGATCGCCACGTTCTCTCCTGCATTAATCGCACAAAATCACGAAACCGACAGTGTTCTTAACGTCATCAAAACAACAACCACCGATTCGATACGTTCGGAAGCACTGGCTGATCTGAGCTGGCTGATCAAATTTTCTGATCCTGCAAAAGCAATCGCTTATGGACGCGAAGGCGTTGCACTTGCGCGTAAAAATCATTTTGATGCGCTCGAAGCACATGGACTCAATTCAATCGGTGTTACGTACTGGGCAAAGGGCGATTATGATTCTGCGCAAATTTACCTGGAGCAGGTCGGAGAAATTTATAAACGTTTAGGTAATAAAAAAGGAGAAGCCGTTTCGTATACAAATCTCGGGTTGATCTATCAAAACAAAGGTGATTATCAGCGGGCACTTGATTATGCACTCAATTCACTACGAATATTGGAAGCTTTAGGCGATCAGCCCGGCATCGCCAGTACATTATTGAGTGTCGGTAATGTTTACTTCCACAGGGAAGAATATCAGCAGGCGAAAAAATATTATTTCCGGTCATTGATGCTCAAGCGCGAGCTGGCAAAAAATGTTATGGGCCAGAACATTCAGAAAACGCTCGGCAACCTGGCGAATGTTTACCAAAAGCTTGGGCAGCACGACTCGGCTTTCTATTATTTTAAAGCAGCCATCCCTTACGCGAAGCAGGCAGGTGACCTGAAGAATCTTTGTTTGTCCTACACGGAGATTGGGCTTACTTTCTCGAAAGAAAAGAAATATGATTCAGCGCTCTATTACTATAATCAATCACTTGCCATCTACAATGAAGGAAAGTTTGTGAATGAATTCGACC
>CAZHQP010000476.1:0-1830 GCA_964534735.1 uncultured Roseivirgaceae bacterium | reverse complement strand
ATTTCCGGTTTCACATGCTTTACGCAGATAAACCAGATCTTTCGGATCGTGTGAAAAATCCGCATCCATTTCCAAAACATATTCGTAGCCACTGGCCAATGCATACCGAAAACCGGCAATGTAGGCCGTACCCAAGCCTTGCTTCCCGGCACGTTCAAGTATATGAAGCTTCCCGGAATATTTGTGCTGAAGGTTCTTTACAATTTCTGCAGTGCCATCGGGCGATCCATCATCCACGATCAGCACATCAAATGGCTGTGAAAGCGAAAACACAGCGGCCAGAATGGCTTCGATATTTTCCTTCTCGTTATACGTGGGTATTATGACAATTGAATCGTTCACCTGCAGTGGTTATCTACGCAAGATAAGAAAAACCGTTGTGCAAACCGACACGATTTTTCGACTGAACAAGTCGCAAAATGAATGTTCAAACCTGTTTTATTCATCTGAAGTGTAAATCGGAAAAAAATCTGATACCTTGAGTTCTGATTAACAATAACAATCCCATGAAAATCAAATTATTAATTGTATTTGTCTTACTGGCCAACGTTGTTCTGGCGCAGGATTTCGAAGGGACCATAAAATGGTCTATGAAGATGGATATCACTGATCCGAAATTAAAAGCGCAAATGGAAGAAGCTGAGCGAAAAATGCAGGATCCGGCCACACAGGCACAGATGAAGCAGGCAATGGAAAAAATGAACGATCCGCAGTTCAAAAAAATGATGGACTCCAACCCGCAGCTCAAAGCGCAAATGGAAGCCATGATGAAAAATATGCAGGCGGGAGGTTCCATGATGCCAACCGGTATGACGATGAAAACAAAAGCTGGCAACGCACTGACTAAAATAGAAGGCGGCCCAATGTCGAACATGGAGACACTGATGTTAAAGGATAAGAAAGAAAGTTATGTTATCTATCCTGACAGTAAAACATACGCTGTATTGCCTCACGGTGAGTCTTCCGTAATGGCAGCTAAAGAACCAACAGTTACGGTTAAGAAAACAACTGAAACTCAAAAGATACTTAACTATACCTGCACGAAAACTATCGTAACGGTTTCAGAGGGTGATCATACGGTTACGCAAAACTTCTGGACAACTAACGAGATCAAGAATCTTGATTTCAAAAAATTTGCAGATCAGAAAATGAGTGGAAAACAGGCAATGTACTACAAAGAGCTTGATGGTGTTCCCTTAAAAATTGAAATGACCATGCCGCAAGGTAAGATGACCATGCAAGTCACCGAGATCAAAAAGGAAACATTAAACGCTTCTGATTTTCAGATACCGGCAGGCTTCACTGCAACCAAAATGCCCGGTCATTAATCTAGTATCCTAAAATCTTCAGCATCGATTCTTCTTTTTGCTGTTCAGCAAAAAGTTTCGTGGTGATCTCGCCATCTTCGTTCCGGTCAATCAATACATGCTTGGGGGCCGGAACGAGGCAATGCTGAATTCCGCCATACCCGCCTAATGATTCCTGGTATGCACCCGTATGAAAGAAGCCAATGAATAACTGCTCTTCATCGTTTATCATCGGTAAGAATACTTCGCCCGTGTGAGCTTCGGAGTTATAGTAATCCATACTGTCGCAGGTTAATCCGCCCATGTTTACTTTATGGTATGGATCGTCCCACTTATTAACTGCCAATAGAATGTATTTTTGATTTAATCCCCACGCATCCGGAAGGTGCGTAATAAAAGAACCATCGATCATATACCAAAGCTCCTTATCATTTTGCAGCTTCTGATCGATAACCTGGTACAAAACGGCACCACTTTCGCCCACTGTGTAGCTGCCGAACTCGGTAAAAATGTTCGGAACTTC
>CAZHQP010000475.1:0-1831 GCA_964534735.1 uncultured Roseivirgaceae bacterium | reverse complement strand
TTTACGATTTGCAGCAATCACTCCGGCCACATGTGTTCCGTGAACCGGAAACGTTCCTTTTACATCGTTACTTCCGTAAAAGCGTTCCTCGTTATTTTTATAGTCGTCCCCTACAATGGAGCGCGGATCAAATTCAGGATTGTATCCATACTCCATTCCGTTTTTATAGTTCTCACATACTTCCGTATTATGATCGATTACTTCTTTCAATTCTTTAGCAAAGTCTTCCGGATCTGCATCACGGCTGGTATTTTCAAATACCACATTCATAATGGCTTTAGCAGTGCGGGTTTTTGGCCCGCCACTAATGGAGTCCATGAGCCTGGAAGTAACCCTGGTTACTTTATATTCTGATTTTATAAAATCAATTGCTGCCACCAGGTTTTTATGAAAGCCGGTGTATTGCTCCATTGTTTCTGCGCAGGATTTATAATCAGCCTCGTTCTTTTCTTTTGCTTCGATATAAGCTGTTTTAATCTTTTGCCAGTATTCAAAGTCTGCTTTATCTTTTTTCGGAACATCTGTTTCGCGAAGATTTTCGTACTTCGGCTTAAGGCGAACATACTCTCGAGTGAGTTCATACGTATCGCGGGTTACGTTCCCCTTTTTTCCACCAATAAAGCTCCAGCCATAGATGTCATCAACATACCCGTTTTTATCATCGTCAATTCCGTTACCGGCAATTTCCTTCGGGTTAATCCACATCACATCTTTCAGATCTTCGTGCTCAAAATCAATTCCCGAATCGATTACAGCTACCGTAACGGTGCGGGAGGGCTTGTTTTTCAAAAGAGTTGAATAAGCCTTCTCTACGCTCAAACCCTGCACCTTGTCGGTTTCCGGGTCACGTAAGAACCAGTCTTTCGGGATCTCTGTAGTATCAGCCGCTGATTGGCTCTGAAATGAGAAAACGGTTCCTGAAACGCTCAAAACGAGCATTCCTGCGAGTAAAAAACATTTGAATTTTGTCATCCGGCTTACGGTGTTATAAAATTTAGTCTGCAAAATAACGTCAGAAACACGCATTTCATGTCTGATTCTGACCAGCGGTACCCTGAAATTGTCAAAACTATGCCAAATATTACTTCCGTGCTGATCAAACCTGAATCGCCCGGCACGGTCCAAGGAATAAGGGCTGATTTGTATTGTCAATTTAAACGGGAAAGGAGTATGATTATGATAGCTGTAACAACAACCATAATGTTTTTTACGCTGTTTTTTTGGAGCGTTACGAAATTGTACAAGAATACCTCTGGCGAAGAGCTGGTGCATTGGGCCTGGCTAAATAAGTAGCTCTTTCTCATTATACCTCGAACCGCAGATTATGCTCATGCATTCATCACGCAGCTGAGTGTGATTGATCTTACCTTGTTAAAACCCATAAAGCTTATTACATTTGTCGCCCTGTTTGGACAGAAGGGGCGATTTTTCGTTTTTATGTCCATTCAGAATGCCCAGGTGGTGAAACCTGCCTGCCGGCAGGCAGGTTGGTAGACACGCTACTTTGAGGTGGTAGAGTGTTATTTTGAAACTGAGAAGGATGTTCTTTGTTTACGCAATAAGGAGTCAGGTCAAAAACTACATTTATGTTGGACTGACAGGGAATTTTGATCTAAGAATTATGGCTCATAATTCTGGTCGGAATAAAACCACAAAGCCTTATGCTCCTTTTGAAACGATTTTGATCGAATCTCATCCGACTCGTTCAGAAGCGAGAAAAAGTGAAAAATATTTAAAATCAGGTATTGGAAAAGAATATCTGAAATCTTTGACATAATGCCCAGGTGGTGAAATTGGTAGACACGCTACTTTGAGGTGGTAGAGCCTTAAC
>CAZHQP010000474.1:0-1855 GCA_964534735.1 uncultured Roseivirgaceae bacterium | reverse complement strand
TAAAGAATTTATCGGGAACGGACTTGCGTTGTTATTGGCAGCAAACCGTGAGGAAGCCAATGAGTAACGAACCTTTATTGGCTACGCCATCTCCAATTCGCGCAGCATTTCAGCTCCGCCATTTTTCAGCACCTCCTGCGCAACTTTTTTTGCCATCTCTTTGCACTCTGCAATTGTTGATGACCGTTTCGCTTTCACAACTTTTTTACCATTCAATGAAATGAGGCCTGCTTTTAGTGTGATCAGGTTACCTTCAAAATGAGCATATCCGAATGCAGGAATACGCTGACTATCCTGAAATGCTTTAATGAATGAGCGTTCGGTTCGTATACAATCTTCGGTTTCCGCATGATTTACCCAGCGCTGAATAATCTCTTTTTTATCGTACGACAGTTTTTTATGACAAACCACTGCGATACTGCCCTGGCCAACGGTAGGAACAAAATAACTGGTCTCAATTTTATCTACGATTAAGTCTTCTAGTCCCAGGTGTTTGGCATCGGTGTAATTAAGCAACAACGCATATTCACCTGCTTCCATTCGTTTGATCCTGGTTTGAATATCTTCCGGCACAGAAACGATTGACGTACCTGAATAAAAATGCCGGAGGAAAGCAATTCTACGGGGAGAGTTTGTGCCTATTCGAATTCCTAATGTGGACAGCGTTATTTTTTTTCGGCTGACGAGTACATCGTTCACAACTTCACGTTCTGTAAAAGCAATGAGCTCCAGCATATCGTTCAAGGGTGCTGGAATATAGCTCGCATGAAATGCAACAACTTCAATGTCTCCGCGAATAAGTGCATCCTCCAGTACGGTCAGATCTTTTGCATTCGTATCGAACGTAACGATTTTAGTTGTATACCCTGATGGCTTAATCAATTCTGCAACTGTATTGGCCTGGCTCAGGGCGAGCTTGTTGTTGAGGGTACCGATACGAATAAGCTTGCTCATGGATTTATGGTTTTAGAAAGCTGGAGAGACAGGTCGAGAAAGATCATTTTAGCACTGCCATTACGCTCGAGATGATACGTGGCCTCGTTCATTAGCTTAAATGACTTTTCAATTTTATGAACATTCAGCACCTTGCTGAAATCCTGGACAAATTTGAGCTCTTCACCCTGAATGCGGTGAAGCGCCTCGGCTCCTGAATATTTTAATAGCGATTCTCGCATCATGCCCATGCCGTAGTGAAGAATGTTGCGCTGCCGGAGTTTATCCAGTGCGTGGAATTCCTCCGACATCACAACCATACTGCCATAGCTTTTTTTAAAGCAGGCCCGCATCCATTCAATAAACAAAGGAGCGCTGTCGTCTTCTTCGTTTTCTGAAAGTCTGAATGCAAGATTTAAGTTACCTTCTGCGACCTGTGTGATGGCTGAGGCGCGCTTGCGTTCAATGGATTTTTTCTCTACGAGATAACTTTCAATATCCTTATCGTTCAAAAGAGGAATCGTGATCAGCTGCGTGCGGGAGATAATGGTTGATAATAACCGGTCAGCCGCATTCGTAACTAATATAAAATATGTGTGAGGCGCTGGCTCTTCCAGGATTTTTAAGATTCCGTTCGCAGCAGAAGGGTGCATGAACTCCGGCTGCCAGATGATCATAATCTTGTACGGGCTTTCAAATGGCTTGAGCGAAAGCGTTTTCACAATCTCGCGGCTTTCTTCGCGGGAAATCAAAGCTTGCTTGTCTTCACCACCATATGAAGTTGTCCAGTCATCCAGGTCGCTGAACGGTTGTTCGAGTAAAAATGTCCGCCATGATTTTAAAATCTCTGCTTTAAAGCGCTCATCATCTTTATCGTTCTTAACATTGCTGAGCGGAAACACGAAGTGCGTATCCGGATGAA
>CAZHQP010000473.1:0-1861 GCA_964534735.1 uncultured Roseivirgaceae bacterium | reverse complement strand
CCTGATGGAGGATAAGCACGGATACCTTCAGCCAATCGCTAATAAAGGTGGTGAAGCGATGGGCAACTTTGGTCGCATAACTTCACGTATAGATCTTCCTCCGGATACAGTAATTCTGGATTATATCACACAGGCAAAGAAGCTGAATGATGAAGGAATTAAGGTGATACGTAAGCCCTCCAAGCGCAGGCAACTCGAAGCGCCAGATTACATGCTTACGGCAATTGAAAAAAACAAAAAAGCGTTAGCAACCTTTGAAAATTTCAGTTCTTCTAACCAACGCGATTACGTGGAATGGATAACGGAAGCAAAAACTGATGCTACACGCGAAAAGCGCCTAAAGCAGGCAATTGAATGGATGGCAGAAGGCAAACCTCGTAACTGGAAATATATGCCTGCTTATCAATAGCAGGCATGTGAACTCAAACTCAATCAATTTTTTAGTTAATCGTTACGCAGAGAGTTTACCGGATTGTTCAGGGCAGCTTTTAATGCCTGCGCACCAACAATAACAAGCGCGAGGATTAATGTAAATATTCCGGCAACGGGTAATAACCACCAGACAAAATTGATTCGGTAGGGGTAACGTTCAAGGAATCTGCTCATAACCCACCAGGCCAGCGGAGCTGCCACAATGAAAGCAAAAATCACAAGTCGTGAGAAATCTTTTGAAATCAATAATACAAGGCTCGATACGGTGGCACCCATTACTTTGCGGATGCCAAGCTCTTTTGTACGTTGCTCAGCTGTAAAGGCAGCCAGCCCAAATAATCCTAAACACGTGATAAGAATTGAGAGCACTGCAAATAGGCCTGCTACTTTTCCGATAAGCGTGACGCCTGAGAATTTTCCGGCAAACTCCTGATCTGTAAAACGATACTCAAACGGATTGGATGGATTGAGCTTTTTAAAGACTGTTTCAATTTTTTGAATACTCGCCTGAAGATCAGCTGTTTTCTCAAGCCTTACACTTATCGTGCTCGACCAGTCCGGATCGAAAATCATCATTAACGGATCAACCTGACGTTCCGGTGAATCCATAACAACATCTTCCATCACGCCAATAATTGTCCATTGCTGACCTGACATCGTTATTTTTTCTCCGATCGGATTTCTGAAACCAATCATATCCCGCGCTGTCCGGTTGATCACAATGGCAGATGAATCGCTTTTTATGTCTCGCGAGAAGTCACGACCTTCAAGCATTTTGATACCCATAGTTTTCGTGTAGTCATATTCTGTTGCGATGGTTGTGAACGAAACTTTTTTATCCGGATCCATCCCGGCCCATTCAGCATTGTTGGTTGCAAATACCCGGGTGATCGGACTGTTTGATTTGCTTACAGCCTGCACGGCACCCGTATTAACAAGCTCGATGCGGAGTGCTTCAAAATTTGTCTCAAGCTCAGAGTTGGTCCAGATGAGCATCAGGTTTTCACGATCATACCCGATATCACGTGCTTTCAGATGCATGATCTGCTGGTACATCGAAATGGTTGCGATGATCAGGAATATAGAAAATGCAAATTGCGAAATAACCATAATCTTTCGCGGCAGAGAACCTCTTTGGCCGGCATTGATTTTTCCTTTCAGAACTTTTGCAGGCCGGAATGATGAGAGATAAAAAGCCGGATAACTTCCCGCAATAACCCCGGTTATCAGGATAGTACCCAGGGCAACAGTCCATAAAAGGGGATTTGAGTAATTAATTGAAATGGTTTTATTAACCAATGTGTTGTATGCTGGCAAGGCAAGCTCAACCAGTACGATGGCTACTAAAAATGAAATCAAGGTTATCATAATTGATTCGCTCAAAAACTGGACAATCAATTGTTTCCTTCTTGAGCCCACACTTTTGCGA
>CAZHQP010000472.1:0-1872 GCA_964534735.1 uncultured Roseivirgaceae bacterium | reverse complement strand
CATTGCAGAAGGCAGCGGTGAAGATCCGTACCTCGGAAGCTTGATCGCGCAGGCAATGGTAAGAGGTTACCAGGGTAACGACTATTCTTCGAACAATTCGATCATGGCATGTGTAAAACATTACGCGTTATATGGAGCTGCGGAAGGTGGACGTGATTATAATACTACTGACATGAGCCACGTACGGATGTATAACGAATACTTCCCTCCTTACAAAGCAGCGATTGATGCCGGTGCGGGAAGCATCATGGCCTCGTTTAATGAAGTTGATGGAGTCCCGGCAACAGCTAACAAATGGTTATTGACCGATGTGCTTCGCAATGAATGGGGCTTTAAAGGCTTTGTGGTTTCTGATTACACAGGCGTATCGGAAATGATCGATCACGGTTACGGTGAAGATCTGAAAGATGTATCCGCCAAAGCACTTGCTGCCGGATTAGATATGGATATGGTTGCAGAAGGATTCTCAAAAACGTTAGCACAATCTTTAAAAGACGGTAAAATCACGGAAGCTCAAATCAACGAAGCGTGTGCCAGAATTCTGAGAGCAAAGTTTGAGCTTGGTCTGTTTGATAATCCATATAAGTATTGTGATGAGAACCGTGCAAAGTCTGAAATCTTCACACAGGCAAATCGTGATGAAGCGCGTAAAATTGCAGCGAACAGCTTTGTTCTGCTTAAGAATGACAAAAACATCCTTCCGCTAAAAAAATCTGGCACAATTGCGTTGATCGGTCCGTTAGCAGACGCAAAAGAAAATATGACCGGCACATGGTCGGTTGCCGCAAAATTTGATCAGTCAATTTCACTGCGTGCCGGACTTGAAAAAGCCGTTGGTTCATCCGCAAAGATTGTTTATGCGAAAGGCTCGAACCTCGATGCAGATACAACGTTTGAAAAAAATGCAACCATGTTTGGAAAAGGCCTCCATCGCGACAAGCGCACAACAACTGCCTTGCTGGAGGAAGCCGTGCGTACAGCAAGAAGTGCAGATGTTATCGTTGCTGCTATAGGCGAAGCAGCTGAGATGACGGGTGAAGCCTCCAGTCGCAGCAACATTGAAATTCCAGAGACTCAAAAGCAATTGCTCAGTGCATTATTGGCTACGGGTAAGCCTGTTGTTCTAGTATTATTTACCGGAAGGCCGCTGGCATTAAGCTGGGAGCATAAAAATGTTTCTTCCATACTGAACGTTTGGTTTGGTGGAAGCGAAGCGGGAGATGCAATCTCAGACGTATTGTTTGGAGATATTAATCCATCCGGAAAGCTGACTACTTCCTTCCCGCAGAATGTGGGCCAGGTGCCAATCTACTATTCACACAAAAATACCGGTCGGCCATTGCCTGATGGACAATGGTTCCAGAAGTTTCGTTCTAACTACATGGATGTATCCAATGATCCCTTATATCCTTTCGGATTCGGATTAAGCTACACTACGTTTAACTACAGCGACATTACACTGGACAAAACTGAAATAACCGGTTCTGATTCATTGAAAGTTTCTGTTGACGTTTCCAATTCGGGCAACGTTGACGGCAGCGAAGTTGTTCAGCTTTACATTCGCGATGTGGTCGGTTCAATAACCCGACCAGTGAAAGAATTGAAAGGTTTTAGTAAAATCACACTGAAAGCGGGTGAAAAAAGAACTGTAACATTTACCCTTTCCCCGAAAGACTTGTCGTTTTACAAAGGCGATCTTAGCTTTGGCTATGAACCAGGCAGGTTCCATGTTTTTGTGGGCGGTAACTCACGGGATGTGAAGCAGGCTGAGTTTGTTGTGAAGTAAATTTTATAACCTAAATCTAAATCCTAATCCTCCGGCATGAAAGGTCTTCAAACCTACGATTACATCGTATTCCTATTTTACTTTTT
>CAZHQP010000471.1:0-1878 GCA_964534735.1 uncultured Roseivirgaceae bacterium | reverse complement strand
TTTGATAAGAATACAAGACAGTTAGGCTGGTCGATGGCGAAAAGCATTACCAATTCGTTAATAGGAATTTTAGTACGGGATGGAAAACTGTCACTAAATGACGCTCCGCCTTTTGAGGAATGGAAAAATGATGACCGCAGAGTTATCACTATTCATAACCTCATGCAGATGAGCAGCGGCTTGCTGTGGGAAGAAAATTATTCCAAACCAAGCGATGCGACAAACATGCTGTTCAAGGCAAAAGATGCCGGGCTGCTGGCTTCACATTCACCCTACGAATCAGAAGCCGGGAAAGTATTTGAATACTCCAGCGGAACCAGCAACATGCTGGCGTGGATTGTACGCCATTCCGTTGGCGACAGTGCGTACCACAGCTTTGCTTCGGAGCGATTATTTAAAAAGACAGGTATGAACAGCATGATCCTGGAACCGGATGCAGGCGGAACCTTTGTCGGCTCATCCTATGCGTTTGGAACTGCACGCGACTGGGCGCGATTCGGGCTGTTGTTTTTAAATGATGGCATGTTTAATGGTGAGCGGATCTTACCCGAAGGCTGGGCAGAATACTCAAGCACGCCTTGTGAAGGTGCAAAAATTGGTCAGTATGGCGCGCAGTTCTGGCTCAATGCCGGAGCAAAAAATAATCCGGCCGACCGGACTTATCCGGATGTGCCAACCGATCTCTATTGGGCCGATGGCTACGAAGGACAGAATGTGTTTATTCTCCCTTCAAAAGATCTCGTGATCGTGAAGCTCAGCCAATCAAGCGGAAACTATTTAGACGACAATAAATTTTTAGCGGACATTCTCCGCGCGTTACCGGAATAATGGCAGATTACTTTCATTTCAAGAAATTTTCTGTGCGGCACGACCGCAGCGGAATGAAAGTGGGTACCGATGGTGCATTGCTGGGCGCATGGACTGATGTGAGACAATCAACACAAATTCTTGATATCGGAACGGGTACGGGAGTAATTGCCTTAATGCTTGCGCAACGTGCATCAGAATCTGTTACAATCGATGCCGTTGAGATTGATGATCAGGCATACGCTGATGCACATGAAAATATTGCCGCTTCACCGTGGCATGACAGGATTCATTTACATCATACCGCGGTTCAGAATTTTAATCCTACTACCAAGTTTGATTTGATTGTAAGTAATCCGCCTTACTTTCAGAAAAGTTACAAGCCCCCAACTGCACAACGCGAAACTGCCCGGCACACCGAACAGTTAACGTTCGATGAAATTTTACTGATCGCTGAAAAGCTGCTCACACCCAATGGCAGGCTGAATGTGATCTTACCGTTCACTGAAGGATCACACTTCATTGGATTGGCTTTACACAAAGGACTTCATTGCACACGCAAATGGATCTTCAGAACGCGTGAGAACAAACCCGTTGAACGATTTTTACTGGAGTTTCGCTGGGAGGAAAAAGACCTGGACGAAGGCGAGGTTTTGCTGTATAGTTCAGGCGAAGAATGGTCGGATGCCTATAAAGACCTGATGCGGGATTTTTATTTGAAAATCTGAACTCTTAACAACTCCTTAACAATCTCATTTTCAAACCTTTTAACCTGAATGTCAGCCGTTTACAGAAAAATACATGTTTAAACATCTATTTTGTAAAGTTTGGTGCTACTTTCGCATACAAATCAAGAAAAACTATCAACTATGAAAAAAATCAATGCACTTGTTATCATGCTGTTGTTGGCCACAGGCGTGTTCGCACAGACTACCTACAAAGTAGATAAGTCTCATTCCAAGCTCGGATTTGCCATTTCACACATGATGATCTCTGAAGTAGAAGGACAATTCAATTCATTCGATGCTACCATTACGACTGCAAAAGGCGACTTCTCTGACGCTACAATTG
>CAZHQP010000470.1:0-1879 GCA_964534735.1 uncultured Roseivirgaceae bacterium | reverse complement strand
TTGCCGCAAGGTTATCTGTATCATCACCAGCATACATCAGGTTTTTAAAATGATACTCCAGTGCCTTATCAGGTTCACCGGCATCATCATAATTAATTGCTGCGGCATTAGTCGCCACCCAAAGGGCCTGTTCGTTTCTTTTTATCCGGCCAAGAACTTCAAGCGCGTCAAGCGCATATTTTAACCCCCTTTTGTAATCCTGTAAATCATTATGATACATGAGTGAGAGACTGGTATAGTTGTGTGCAATCATCAAACTGTCTTTCGCCTGCTCAAAAAACTTTGTTGATTGCTGAAAATAATTGATGGATTCAATCGACTGGTTGGTCATGTCGTATTTCACAGCCATATTGCGAGTAACATAACCTGCCCAAGTGTAATTACCGGCCTTTTCAAAATACTTTACCGCACTATCAGCCCATTGCTTTGCACGGGCAAAGTTTACATTGAAGTTAGCGTAGCAGACGATGAATGCTCCCCTTCCCTGACTATTAAGCATACCTGCACGTCTGGCACTGCTGAATGCAAGCAATCCTAATGAATCGGCAACAGCGGGTTTGTCAAAAGACTTTTCTCCTGCTGCTGTATACAAAACCGCCTTGACAGAATCAGGCTTGGACTGGATTCCGATGAGAAGTGTGTCCTGCTGTTGCGGTTTTTCCTGAGCAAAAAAACTAAGCGCCAAAAACAGCAAGAACATAAACAGATCACGATTAGGTTAACGTTAAAGGTACTAATTCGGTCTGTGAACCTGCGAATTTCCTGTCAATTTTATCATATTGATGCCGGAGTAAGCAATATATCCGGTATTGGGTTGTTTCAAAATAAGATTTATCTATGCAGTTCTAAAAATCCCGGTCATGGGCCAACAAAAAAATGAATTAAGGAAAGTGCTGGGTGCCGGATTTGGCATTGCAGTATTGGTTGGCGGAACAATCGGGGTGGGCATCCTTCGCACACCCGGGATTATTGCCGGATTGATCGACAATTACTGGCTGATCATTTTCGCCTGGCTGTTTGTAGGCGGATATGTTTTACTGGCAGCGGGATTGTTTGCCGAAATGGCCACAATGATGCCGAAGGCCGGAGGACCTTACAATTATGTGAAACGCGCTTTTGGAGATTATGCCGGATTCATTTCAGGCTGGTTTGATTATCTGCTGAACTCAATTGCACCTGCTTATTTCTGTATTGTCATTGGCGAATATCTTTCCCTATTGTTTCCTGCACTTTCGGGTTATGAAACAATTATCGGATTAGGGTTTCTTTTACTCTTTATGCTGTTTCATTTAAGCGGAGTTAAAAGCGGCAGCATTGCGCAGCAAGTTACCAGCGTGGTAAAAGTCTTATTTTTCCTCGCCTTGGTTGTTGCCTGCTTTGTGATCGACACCAAAACCATTCCAACTGAAAAAGTACAAACCTTAACGGAAGGAACCACGATCCTTGCCTTCCTAACGGCACTCCAGTTAATTATGGGTGCATATAATGGCTGGTGGTCAGGGTGCTTCTTTGCCGAAGAGGATGTAGATCCCTCGCGAAACATCCCTAAATCACTTTTTACTGGCGTGATAATGGTAATCGCGATTTATGTATTGCTCAATATGGCGTTCATGTACGTGATACCGCCCGCTGCTTTAGCCAATTCACCGCTTGCTGCATCGGATGTTGCAGGGGTAGTGTTTGGAGATTCAGGCGCCCGTCTGGTGATGGTAATTTCTGTGGTATCCATCCTCAGTATTTTAAATGCCTACATGATGATACCTGCCCGGATCATGTTTGGATTAAGTCGTGACAGGTTTTTTATCAAACAGGGAACGTACATTAATAAAGGCGGCACTCCGGTAGTTTCGCTGCTGGTTACCACTGCGTTCAGCTTTGT
>CAZHQP010000469.1:0-1903 GCA_964534735.1 uncultured Roseivirgaceae bacterium | reverse complement strand
GATCAAACAGAATTCAACTTTAACAACGGCTCTTTCGAAGATAAAGATGCAAGGTTGTATTATTCCATCATTCGCAAAAACAAACCGAAGCGTATCATCGAGATCGGAAGCGGTTTCTCAACCTTAATGGCCGTTAAGGCGGTTGCGAAAAATAAAGCTGAAGGTAATCCGTGCGAAGTAACATGCATTGAGCCGTACGAGATGCCGTATCTTGAAAAGCTTGACGTTAAGCTGATTCGTAAGAAAGTAGAGGACATTGATGCATCTGCCTTCGCAGCATTAGAAGCGAACGATATACTTTTTATAGACTCATCGCATATCATCCGGCCAGGTGGGGATGTTACCCATTTGCTGTTATCCATTGTGCCAACCGTGAAATCCGGAGTTTGGATTCATGTTCACGATGTTTTTCTTCCGGAAGAATATCCTGATCACTGGCTGCGGGATGAGTTCAGAATGTGGAATGAACAATACCTGTTAGAGGCATTGTTAACCGGAAACCCGGATTTTGAAATTGTCTTTGCACTGAATTACTTATTTGTTGCTCATAAGTCTCAACTGGAACAAACCTTTCCGGGTAACTTAAGCGGAGGCCAAGAAAGAAGGCCAGGTTCTTTCTGGATCAGAAAACGGTAAATCATGGAGCTGCGCGATTTTCTGGTAACGCCAATCGTTCTCTTGCTCATTTACATTATTGCCTATGTTGTCAGGCCTTACGTAACTGATGGCTTGACGAGAAAGTATTTTATTCCGGCATTAACGGTCAGGCTTGCGGGTGCTTTATTGTTGGGAATTATTTACCAGTTCTATTATTCGGGTGGAGATACATTCAATTATCATACGCACGGAAGCCGGATTATCTGGGAAGCCTTCCTGAACAATCCCTCCGATGGCTTTGCATTACTTTTTTCTTCCGTAGGTGATCAGAATCATGTTGCTTATCGATATTCTTCGCAGATATTATTTTGGGGTGATCCGAGTTCCTATTTTATTGTGCGCCTGGCAGCAATCTTTGATTTGATCACATTCTCAACGTATTCTGCAACAGCAGCGTTTTTTGCTGTGGTCAGCTTCATCGGTATGTGGCTCTTCTTTAATGTTTTTGTAAGAAACTTTCCTCACCTGGAGCGCTGGATTGCCTTTTCCATTCTTTTTATTCCGTCTGTAATTTTTTGGGGATCGGGTATCCTGAAAGACTCCATTGTTCTTGCGTTTATCGGAATACTAACCTACGCGGTGAAAAAATTATTCATCGACCGACAAGTGAGAATCCTCCATGTGCTGCTGCTGCTTGTTTCGGTAGTTGTTATTTTCGAAGTCAAGATTTATGTGTTGCTGTGTTTTTTGCCGGCCATGCTGTTATGGATTTATGCCAGCGCTTTTTATAAGATCCGCTCGGTTGTATTGAAAGGATTACTTATTCCGTTTGTATTTGCCCTGATTGTTGTTTCGGGCTACTTCGCAGTGCTGAAAATAGGTGAAGATGATAAGCGGTATTCAATTGAAAATCTTTCCAAAACTGCGCGCATCACGGCTTATGACATTGGTTTCTATACAGGAAAGAATGCGGGTAGCGGATACTCCTTAGGCGAGCTGGATGATTCGTTTACGGGCATGGCTGTACTTGCCCCGGCAGCCATTAATGTTTCACTCTTCAGGCCCTATTTATGGGAAGTTAAAAACCCGTTAATGTTAATGTCGGCACTGGAAAGCTTTGTGTTGCTTGTGCTGACGGTTTATATTTTGTTCAAGAAGCGAATGCTTTTCTTCAGGGCGTTTGGTGATCCGAATATTCTCTTTTGCATGGTATTGAGTATAACCTTCGCATTTGCTGTCGGTATCTCAACGTTTAATTTCGGAACACTGGCCCGGTATAAAATCCCGTTATTACCGTTTTATTCCA
>CAZHQP010000468.1:0-1906 GCA_964534735.1 uncultured Roseivirgaceae bacterium | reverse complement strand
CAATCATTGCGCCTGAGCTTGGTGTTGAGTCGTACGGGCCGAACATAAATGTTGGATTGACAACCAGTGCGGGGAGTGAATTTTCTTTTACTTCCGCCAACACAACCTGCATGGCCTTGTATTTAGAATCCATGTAATCCAAACCATAGGTTGCAGATTTATACGGGTTACCTTCAACGCCCGGTTGTTCTTTCGGGCCAAAGCCAAATGAATTAGCCGTGCCTACATAGATCAACCGCTGAATTTTATTTTTATAGACAGCCTGAATAATATTTTTAGTGCCGTCAATATTCACTTTATTGATGATCTCCGATCGGATCGGCCACACAGCCGTGCTTGCAGCACAATGAATGATGGCATCACAGCCGTCAGCTGATTGAATAACCTCATCCGCATTTAAAAGATTACCCGCAAACTTTTCGATGTTCAGACCATCCAGTGTTACTTGTTGCCTGCCTGGCTGAACAAATGCCCGGATAGAATGTCCGCGCGCGATCAGCTCACGAACAAGATTGCTTCCTAAAAGTCCGTCTGCACCGGTAACTAAGATCTTCATGTTTTGAATTGAACCGCAAAGATATTAAAAGGCAACTTAAGCAACGTACAACACAAGACCTTTCAGATACTCACCTTCCGGATGGAACATGGAAACGGGATGATCGGGTGATTGTGTTAATTGATAAAGAACCTTTACGTCTCTTCCGGCCTGGATGGCGGCTGAAACAACCGTGTCATAAAAAAGCTGACGATCCACAACCTGCGAACAGGAGAACGTAAAAAGTATTCCACCTTTTTTGATGGCCTTAATCGCTTCAGTATTTAACCGCTGATAACCTTTCATGGCCTGGTGACGCGCATCACGATGCTTGGCAAAAGCCGGAGGATCAAGAATGATAAAGTCATACACATCGTTCTTATCTTTTAAGAATTCAAATGTATCGATCGCATAGCACTCATGCTTATTCGCATCAAATCCATTCAGCTCAATATTTTTTCGGGTAAGCTCAATAGCTTTTTCAGAGGCATCAACCGAATGAACAAGCTCTGCATTTCCTTTTAATGCGTATACAGAAAACCCTCCCGTGTAACAGAAGGTGTTCAATACCTTTTTGCCCTTGGAAAAATCTCCCAATAACTTTCTGTTCTCGCGCTGATCTAAAAAGAATCCGGTCTTCTGACCTTCCTCCCAGTCAACAAAAAATTTATTGCCATGCTCCAGCACCACATGAGGCACACCGGTCATGCCGAAGAGATACCCGTCTTGTTGTGAATCCTTAACCTTTCCGGGCAGCGTTGCCTTACTTTTATAATAGACCGCGATAAGTTTTTGCCCCAGGACTTTTTGCAGGGCTTCAGAAATCAAATTCCGATCGGCATGCATCCCGAACGAATGTGCCTGAACAACCGCCACGCCTTCATAGAAATCAATGATTAACCCTGGCAAACCATCACCCTCTCCATGGATCAGCCGAAAGGCTGTCGTATCCGATGAAATGATTCCGGCCTTCTCCCTCAATGTGTAGGCTGCCGAAATTTTTTCTGTGTAAAGATCTGCTGTCGGAACTGCTTCCAAAAAACTTAATACTCGGATAGAAATTGACCCGTTCTGATAATGGCCATGACCGAGAATTTTCCCGGAAGCGCTGGCCACAGTAACCCAGTCGCCATCCAGTACCGGCCCTTCCAGTTTGGCAATAGCACCTGAAAAAATCCATGGGTGAAACCTCTGAATCGAGAAATCCTTGCCTTTTTTAAGTAAAACCCGGCCTTTTATCATGCCGCGAAGTACGAAAAAACAAGAACGGTTTTCAAACTATTTAGCCGGCCAAACGCGTCTTTGGCTATTGAACCCAACACCCTGACAAATCGTATTAATACTACCGTTGAAACCCGGGCGTGGAGTACA
>CAZHQP010000467.1:0-1906 GCA_964534735.1 uncultured Roseivirgaceae bacterium | reverse complement strand
TCCTCGACTTGTCTGAGAACCACAAAGCTGTAATGCACTGACAGTCAGAATACCTATTGCTTTATCTTTAGACTTTGAATTTACCAACTCCGGTATCGCCACATATTGTGCAGGCCGCACATGCCAAACGCTAAGACCAAAGCCTACCCAAAGAGTGTCGCTGCCTTCGCAGGCACCGAAGCCTTGGCGAAGGTGACCCCAGCCCGGTTATGAATGATGAAGATTGAGTTATTTGGGTTCAATAATTGAAATAATGTATTTTCGGTCTAGGCTAATTGCCTTTATCGATGAAATCAATCCCCATAAGGTCCATTCAAACACAACAGTCAAAAGCTAACCTATTAGAAGGCTTTAAGATCAGGAGCATCGAAGAGGTGCTGGCCGGAAATGATATGAGCCAGGATCTGCACCGGCATGATTTCTACTTTATTCTGGCAGTTTGTAAGGGATCAGGCATTCATACGATCGACTTTATTGAGCACCCGGTAAAAGCTAACGCCATCTTCATAATGCGGCCGGGACAAGTGCACAAACTGCAATTAAAGGCTGGTAGCGAGGGCTACTTGCTGGAGTTCAGCAAGGATTTTCAACTTCTATCAAAAACAGGTGTTGAGTTACTCCGCAAAGCCACCAACCGAAATTATTGTCAGTTGGATACGATGGGTAACGGTGCATTGTTTACCATTCTGCAAACCATGTTGGAAGAATTTCGTGCCCGGCAGGAAGGTTTTGAAAACGTGATTAAAGCGAACCTCGAGGTTTTCCTTATTCAGTATCTCCGAAATCGGCAGCGAGATCAGCGAGCCGGCAACAACAAAGCCAATCATTATCAGCAGGAAAAACTGCAAGAGTTCTTCGATTTATTGGAGGCCAATATTAATGCTGAAAAGCGCGCAAGTGTCTATGCGGATTGGTTGAGCCTCTCTCCTTTCCAACTCAACTCCATAACTAAAAACCTGCTCGGAAAAACCGTTGCTGAACTGATTGAAGACCAGATTCTCCTGGAGGCCAAGCGCTACCTTCTGGCTACCTCAAATCAAGTGAACCAAATTGCCTTTCAACTGGGTTACGAAGATGTATCTTACTTCATTCGTTTCTTCAAAAAGCTGACCGGCCATACACCGGAGGCCTTTCGCAAGAACTTTCATTAAGTCCCACCCTACTTTATAATCGTCCTATCTCGCTGGCGTTGCTTGCCTCTACCTTTGCTTCCAGTTAAGCAAAACAAAAGCAAGCATGAAAACAAAAATGAAATTGATGGCATCGCTCAAAATCTGGGCTGTCATCTACCCTTCTATTACGCTGTTTCTCTATCTGTTCGGAGAGACATTATCTGTACTTCCATTATACCAGCGAACCTTTCTATTGACAATCACTTTGGTGCCTTGGATTGTATTTGTTGGTGTTCCATTCGTGGACGTCATTCTTAAAAAATTCTCGTCTGAACCAACTTCCAAGTAAGGAACATGAATGCAGCGGGTCATCAAGGGCTAATGGGCAGAAGAAAATTCCTTCGGCAATTCAGCATGTTGACAGCCGCTGCTATTCCTTATTTTCCAATGTACTCAACAGTCAATAATAAAATAATGAAAGAAAAATTTGATGTCATCATTGTGGGTGGAAGTTATGCAGGCCTGTCAGCAGCAATGGCGTTGGGCCGTGCATTACGAACCGTGTTGCTGATTGATGCGGGTAAGCCAGCCAATCGGTTTACGCCTTACTCCCACAATTTTATTACCCACGATGGAAAACGCCCGGATGAAATTGCAACATTGGCACGCCAACAGGTAGCCAGGTATTCATCAGTCAAACAAGTTGAAGGATTCGTTGTCAGTGCAGAGAAAGTCGAGCACGAATTTATAGTCGGACTTGACACGGGAACTCAATTCGCTTCCACAAAACTTAT
>CAZHQP010000466.1:0-1924 GCA_964534735.1 uncultured Roseivirgaceae bacterium | reverse complement strand
CCAAAGTTCTGAACACCGCAAAAGGGTTAAGCAACAACGCTGTGCTATCCCTTAATAAAGACAGATCGGGCAATATCTGGATTGGTGTTGATGGAGAAGGAATTGACATGCTCGAAACCAAAACCGGAAAGATCTTTCACTTTCCGCGTGACTTTGAAAACAAAACCGACTTAAAATTCAATTTTGTTTATTCAATATGTGTAGATGCATATGGTTCGTTATGGCTGGGCACAAGTGGTAATGGAGTTATTAATCTTTCGATCAGTAAAAGCAAGTCTGGCAAGTACCGGCTCGATCAATACAAGCAAATCTCCCACAGCAGCAAAGATGAAAAAAATCATCGATTAACAGTAACGTTGTTTATTCGATTATTGAAGAAACTCCGAATATCCTGTGGTTTGGCACGCGGGGTTCTGGCGTTTATCGATACAATTCACTCACCGGAAAAATTGAAGAGCATTTTACAACAAGATCTCCAAAACAACGCCTGAGCAACGATGATGTGATAAGTTTATTCGTAAGTGATAAGGAAGAGCTTTGGGTAGGTACCAGCGGGGGTGTAAATAAAATCTCCTTACAGGTTAAGCCTTACACGATCTCACATTTCACACAAAAGGAAGGATTGCCAAACAATACCATTCACGCCATTTTACAGGATGTCAACAATATGCTTTGGCTTTCTACCAATAATGGCCTGGTTATGTTTGATTCTAAGAAAGCTACATTTAAAAATTTTGATACAAACGATGGCTTGCAAAACAATGAATTTACAGATGGCGCATCCTACCGTTCAAGACTTTCAGAAAAACTACTCTTTGGGGGGATTAATGGCCTGGATATCATCTACCCAACCAAGCTCGACACGGTAAGCAATTTCCCAAGACTAACGATCAGTGAGTTCCAGGTGCACAATGTGATTGTTACTCCGCGTGATTCCAGCAGGATTCTTAAAAAACACATTGATCTGGCAAAAGAGATTTCGCTTAACTACGATCAGAATTTTATCAGCTTTCATTTTACCACGCTCAACTACTGGAACAAGCAGCGAACGGAATATGCATACTTCCTTGAAAAATTCGATAAAAGCTGGAATTACATCGGGCAGCAATCCGTGGTAAACCTCACAAACATTCCGCCCGGCAAGTACATGCTGCACATTAACTATACCAATGAAAATGGTGCATGGAATACAAATCCAAAGAAAATTGCGATTGTTGTTCATCCGCCTTTCTGGAAGACAAGCTGGGCTTATGCACTATATTTTCTGCTGTTAGTCGCATTACAAATTGGGATTGTACTCATTATTCGTCAGCGCGCCCGTACCAAACGTGCTGCCGCAATCAATAAATTCAAAATTGATCAGATGAAAGAGCTGAACGACTACAAGTTGCAGTTCTTTACAAACGTTGCGCATGAGTTCCGCACTCCGCTTACATTAATCTTCGGGCCGGTTACGGCCCTGATCAAAAAAGCTTCGAATGCATGGGATCGCTATCAGTTGAAAACCATTTATGGTAACTCACTTCGACTACAAAAGTTAATTGAAGAGCTTATTCAGTTTCGGAAGATTGAAAGCGGAAAGGAAAAGGCACAGGTTACGCAGGTTGAACTGGTGTCTTTTACACAGGATATCGTTGAGACATTTTTACAACATGCTGTTGATCATGATGTAAATCTCGAATTCCAGCCTGAGCCTGAATCTTTGCCGGCATGGGTTGATACTAAAAAGCTTGAGAAGATTCTGATCAACCTGATCTCAAACGCAATCAAGTATAATGTAAAAGGCGGCCATGTTGACGTAGTGCTGAAGGAGAAAAATAATCAGGCGATTTTCATCATTAAAGACACAGGCATCGGCATTGCCGACAGCGACCGCAGCAAGATCTTCGAAAGCTTTTATCAGAACGATGCTCAGCACCACGAG
>CAZHQP010000465.1:0-1929 GCA_964534735.1 uncultured Roseivirgaceae bacterium | reverse complement strand
CATTTTGGTTTAGCCATATCAAAAAAATATCAACCGGTAACTCCGGTTGTATGCACTTAAAATGTCATCTGACAAATCTGTTAATAAGTTTGGTTCCCTTGTCGAGAACCAAACTTATTTTCAATTGAAATCTTCGGATTTTAATTATCCCAGAAAACTCTGCTGGTAAGGTTATCTCCACCTATAGCGACCGAAGCTGCTTGAAAGTTTGCGTTGTTGGCAGAACCTTCCAGATCAGGATAAGTTAACCGTCTTACAAAACCACCGTTCAGGTTGTCATTATAATCATTAGGAAGCAAAGCCGGAAGTCCGGTACGTCTAAAGTTTGAAAATGCTTCGGTACCATTCCTGAAATTAACAATCCAATATTGTGTATTGATTAATTCAAGGGCATCTGTTGGATTGTAAGCAACTCCAGGATGTGCAATGTAATTATCAATTGCCGTTGCAGAAATGGGAGTAACCGTTGGATAGAGCGAGTACACCTGCATATCGGCTTCGATTGCATTTTCATAATGCGTTTGTGCGGTGGCATCACCACCTGGAATCCAACCTCTTTTGGCTGCTTCTGCTAAAAGTAATGAGGTTTGTGCATAAGTTATATAGAAATCAGGAGCCGCTGGTGATCCTACTGCATAAATGTTGATCTGCGAATAGGCAAGTCCACCATTGGGGTTAGCACCCCGATAGGTAACAAGATCACTTGTAATTTGTCCAGTGGTAATTCCAATCGGAACACCATATTGATCTTCCAAATCTGTATTCGGATTAAGGTCATTTTGTATCTGACCTGCATTAATGTAAGTGGCAATCATATACCGGGCACGCGGATCTTCAGTGGCCTTTAGTTGATCCACAAAAGGCTCAGCAGCATAATTGAATTGCGAAAAGTTTCGCAAGCCATTGTTCTCTGCATGTACATAGGTTGAACCATCATACTTTACATAAGCATTATCGGCATTGGAAGTCATTACACCACCTGCAAATGCTTCCGCAACAATAGTCTGAGCTTTTGACGGATTTAATTTAGAGTAACGCATGCCAAGTCTCAACAATAAAGAATTGCCCAGTTTTTTCCATTTTGCAACTTGCTCGGCAGACGTTGTCGTTTTAGTGGAAGCGTTCGAGTTAGCGCCATAAAAAAGATCAGCCGCAACATAATCTCCGCCAGGATTTAAAGCAGCTATTGCTTCCTGAAGCTCTTTGTATAAATCATCGTAGATAATTGCATCATCGTCATAGGCTGGAAAAAAAACTCCATTACTTACGGCTTTGCCGGCATCGAAGTATGGCACATCTCCATACGTATCAACTAAGCCCATGAATGTTTGAGCTTTCCAGATACGAATCATACTTTTTAAGTTTACACGATCAGTCGTATTACCTAAGATGTTTAGAGCCTGTATCATGCTTCGAAGGGCTGTCGGGTATGACTGATTCCATTTCGGAACATTATTCAAATCTATATCGGCATTAAAATTAACACCAACTGTAGCACCATCGTTATATGGACTAACAAAATGCTGCACGATCGTATGTTCGGAGTTCCAGTTGCCCAAGTGAGTACGTTGCGCTCCAGCAAAAAGCAATGCCGGATCTGAACTTGTTACCGCATACGGATTTGTATTAATTTCTACAAAATCCTTATCGCATGCTACAGCCAACAGCGTTACTGCTAAGGCAAGGATGTATGGTTTAACTTGTTTCATAATTTTAGAATCTAACATTTAAACTGAAATTGTAATTGCGGGTAGTAGGCAGCGATGCATTTTCATAGCCTGCCCTGTAGTCTCCAGAAGATTGAACGGCTTCCGGATCGAGGCCTGGAAGAACCTTATGCAAGATGGCCACGTTACGACAAGAAGCAGTCAGTGTTAATCCTTTCACAAATTTCATAGCAGGAGCGCTCTGCAACAAGCTGGTGAAATT
>CAZHQP010000464.1:0-1947 GCA_964534735.1 uncultured Roseivirgaceae bacterium | reverse complement strand
TTCACCTGACCTAAATGATAGCTGAGATGTGCCGTTAAATGAATAAAGAAATGCATGTTTGTCATAGGCTGTTCGAAAACTTTTTGAGGATATTCTTTCAGCAGGAGCGAAGGCTTTAGAGTTTCAAGTGTTTCGCTGACGGCATGGCGGGTACGTTCAATTTCTTTTAGTAATTCCTCTCTTGGAATATCTTTCGCAACGAATTCATTGTCGCGATTCCGGACGTAACCGGTTTTCCCGAGTACGGCTCCAAAAAAGTGCTGTAGGTTCCCGCAGAGGTGAAGGCAAAGATTTCCGGCTGAGTTTTTTATTCCCGGTTTTATAACCCAGATGCTTCCTTCGTTCGGGTACTGATTGATCTCTTCCGTCAGTTTGGTAAGATCGCGGTCAATGAGTTTTGTAATTGATTCTAAAAAATCCTTTTCCATTATACAGCTTGTAAATATTGCTCAACACCTTTAATTTTTTCATTCAGCTTTTTCGTTGCTGATTCAAAATCAGCTTTCGAGGCAAGCTTGGTATAAACACTTATGTAGAATTTGATTTTTGGTTCTGTGCCGGATGGTCTGACAGACACCTTTGTTCCATCTTCCAGGTAGAATTGAATAACATCCGATTTTGGGAAGTCAAGCTTTGAGGTTTTTCCGGTCTTTAATTCTTTTTCTTCCAGCGATTGATAATCCAGTAGTCGTGTTACTGCAGTGTTGTTAATCTGAGTGGGTGGATTTTTCCGAAACTTCTCCATCATCGCTTTGATTTCCTGCTCACCCTGTTGGCCTTTTTTAGTAACGTTGACCAGTGATTCTTTATAGTAGGCATGCTCCACATACATCTCGATAAGCCAATCGTATAGTGATTTGTTTTCGGCTGCAGCGCTTGCGGCCATAGCAGCGAAGAATGCACAGGCAGAAACTGCATCTTTATCCCGGACAAAATCACCCGCCATATAGCCATAGCTTTCTTCACCGGCTGCAATAAATTTCTTCTTGCCTTCCAGCTTGCCCATCAGTTCGGCAATGTATTTGAAACCGGTAAGCGTATTGTAGCATTCTACATCATAGTTTTTTGCCATCGTGTCGACCAGTTCGGAAGTAACGATAGTCTTGGCGATATATGCGTTCGATTTTTCCTTCAGGTTTTTCATGATGAACCACATCATCAGGCTGAACGCCTGATTTCCATTCAATAAAATGAATTCTCCTTTCGAGTCTTTGACGCCAATTCCAACGCGATCGGTATCCGGATCCGTTGCCATTACCATCGTGGCGCCAATTTCTTCTCCTTTTTTGATCACCATTTCCATGGCTGAGCGTTCCTCCGGGTTGGGAGAAGCTACGGTCGGGAAGTTTCCATCCGGTATTTTTTGTTCCTCTACAACCTGGATGTTGGTAAAGCCAATCTGTTTTAAACATTCAGGAACCATGGTAATACCTGCCCCATGAATGCTGGTATAAACTAACGGAATAGTGCCATGCTTTTTGATCTTATCCTGATTGGGAATGATCTTTTTTACCTCTGCGTAATATGCGGCTTCAACTTCAGGTCCGATGGTATAAATTTTTGATTCATCCGCATTGAACTTTACCTGCTCAAACGAAGTAATGGCATTAACTTCTTTGATAATATTCTTATCGTGAGGTGGAACTACCTGAGCACCGTCATTCCAATATGCTTTATAGCCATTGTATTCTTTCGGGTTGTGTGAGGCAGTGATTACAATCCCGGAATCACATTTTAAATAGCGAATCGCAAACGACAGGAGCGGAGTAGGACGGAGCTCAGCGAATTTATAAACCTCGATTCCATTTGCTGAAAAAACATCAGCAACAATTTGTGTGAAATACGGACTGTTATTCCGACTGTCGTGCGCCAGCGCAACTTTAATTTTTTTGTTGGGATAAGTTTTTAGTAAGTAATTGCTTAAACCTTGTGTGGCAACTCCAACCG
>CAZHQP010000463.1:0-1951 GCA_964534735.1 uncultured Roseivirgaceae bacterium | reverse complement strand
CCCACTAAGTCAGCACCTACGTCAGCTGCTTTGGTATAAATACCGCCACCGACACGGGCAAATAAGGCTATTGAAGAAGCACCAAATGAGAAACCAGTTATAATAGTGATGACACGGGTCACATTTTCTTGTGTGTCCATGCCGAACATATTTCCATAAACGATCAAAAGCACGCTCAGACCTAAAACCCCGATACCAACTACACCCATACCCATCACCGAACCACCTACGAAGGCGATTTCAAGGGCTTTGCCTAAGCTGGTTCTGGCAGCGTTGGTGGTTCTTACGTTGGCTTTGGTAGCCACACGCATTCCTATGAATCCGGCTAAAGCTGAGCTAAATGCACCTAAAACAAATGAAACCCCTACTAACCATGAAGATGTGGTGTTATTGGCTGTAACAGAAAGAAGAATAGCAACGCAGGCTACAAAGATTACAAGAACCTTGTATTCGGCTTTTAAGAAAGCCATTGCACCTTCGGCAATGTGGCCGGCAATTTTCTTCATTTTGTCGGTACCAGCATCTTGGCTGGCTACCCAGGCACTTTTCCAAACAACATACAATAAGCCCAACACTCCGAAAAGGGGCAATACATACAATAGGTTTTGCATACAGGTTTAGTTTATTAATGATCACCCGTCCTTTTGACAGGTTTTTAAAAAGTGTGGCAAAGATAGAAGAAGGGCTAATATTTTAAAATACTGTTTTTAAAGGCTTTTTGAGCTCAACTATAGCCCAAACATAGCCTTCAGTGCCAGCCATAATTTCTTCTTGGCGGCATCATCAGGAAGGAGCGAGGTAAGGCTATCGGCTAGTACCACCTTTTTGTCAGAAACGGTCAGCGATTCGTAGGGATTGACTCCCGCAAGGGTTAAACCAAAAACAATCACATGGCTTGGGCTATCCACCAGCTTATTCAAATCTAAAGATGACTGATGGATGATTCGAACACGGTCGATGCCAAGTTTTAAGGCATTCAGGATTTTGGAAAGTTGGGTTCTTTCTTCCTGAGTAATGGCAGTCCACGGTTTTTCAATGATTACCGTTACCGGACTTGGTACTTGATACAGCGTATCGGAATAGATTACTTCGGCTTCGGTCATTCTTTAATATCAAAAATTGATTTTAACTCGTGCGCATCGCTAGGCTTCATTCTTCCGCCCAGAATCAAACGCAGTTGGCGTCTACGCAAAGCACCTCGGTATAATTCTTTTTCGTCTTCTGTTTCCGGTTCGATCTCCGGAATCGGTACGGGGTTTCCATTAGCATCAACAGCTACAAATGTAAAGTAAGCCGAGTTGCTGGCAATCTTTTTTCCTTCCGGGATATTTTCGGCATCCACATCAATTCGGATTTCAACCGAAGAGTTGAAGGCACGAGTCGCTTTCGCGCGAAGCGTAACCACATCACCCAATCGAATGGGCTCACGAAAGGAGATATTATCGACCGATGCAGTCACGACAATACTGTTGCAATGCTTTTGTCCGGCTATTGCCGACACGATGTCCATCCAGTGCATGAGACGACCACCCATTAAGTTGTTCAGTGTGTTCGTGTCGTTGGGCAATACCAATTCAGTCATGCTAACAGATGACTCACGCGGGAACTTCTTCTTTCTTTCCATTCTTCAATTTTGCGGCAAGTTACTACTAACCGTTAGTTTGTTTTTTCTTTCGAATGAAAAATTCTCAAAAAATATTTTGCATTAGTCGTGGGCTATGCTCTTCTTGCGTGAGAATTATGGTAAACGCTACGACATCTACAACAACTTCAGTAATTGCTACAACAATTACTACCACTACTATTACGGGGTAGCTCCCTCCATTAATTAAACTCCACCCATTTATTATTTTTTGTTGATCGCCTGAAACTCAGGATTGGATCTGTCTTTCATTCACCATAAATTTTCTATTAGTCATTGATTTTTACTTTTTAGTTTATGAAGGTTTTA
>CAZHQP010000462.1:0-1962 GCA_964534735.1 uncultured Roseivirgaceae bacterium | reverse complement strand
AGCATCAGCTCAAACATTACTTCTTCATCATACCCCAACCTGGATGCAATTTTTGAGCAGTACTTGATTTCATCCCGATACAACCGCTCATCCACCTTCATGAGTTGAACGAGGCTGAAGATATAATCAAAGCGTTGCTCGCGCGTCAGGTTTGCGGGCACCACAATTTCATGATTTTTTTCAAACAGCGGCAAAACATCCTGGGTTGGAATGTGATTGGCAAGCCCGATATTCGAAATGTATTTTTTTTCGCGTTCGGCCACGTCCCCGTCAATTCGGGCCAGGTTAACCAATAACTTTAATTGCTCTAGTGCCATACGGTGGAATATTGCTTGAAGATGGAAAAACTTGCGCGGATAACCAATAGTTTTATCCACACTTCAACTATATTGATGCATGAATTTCCTTGCCCACCTGTACCTGTCAGGCAACAATCCGAAAATCATGATCGGAAATTTTATGGGTGATTTTGTCAAGGGAAGAACCTATCGGAACCAATACGATTCGGAAATTATCAAAGGCATTGACCTCCACCGCTCAATCGATGAATTTACCGACAGTCACGCCATCGTTACACAAAGTAAGAACAGGTTACGCCCCAAGTACCGGCATTATTCCGGTGTAATTACGGATGTTTTCTATGATCATTTTCTCGCGGCCAACTGGAATCAGTTTCATCCATTACCATTAGCGCAGTTTGCGCAACAGGCCTATCAAACAATTCAATCCTTTGATGCTGAACTTCCTGCCGAACTCAATCACATGATGCCATACATGGTAAACGGAAACTGGCTGCTTAACTATAGCAATCTCGAAGGCATTCATCGTGCCCTTAGCGGCATGGCCCGGAGAACTCCGTACGAATCAAAAATGGAGGAAGCTGTAACTGATCTTCGTGAAAATTATGAAGCCTTCAGGAATGAGTTTATAGAGTTCTTTCCGTTGCTTGAAGTGTACTGTAAAAGTATTCTTGCGGCTTAGACCTTTTTATAAAAGTCAATCCGGGTTTCTGTTGCACCTAATGATTGAAGATAAGTCACCACATCTTTCGAACTATCTCCGCCTTTTTGTGCGTGATGCAGCATCGTGAATCCGTGTGGACCTTTCGAATTCAGCAAGCCTGCGTTAAATGTTAATATTTGTTTAACCGTATCGGAATGCCCCAGCATACACGCCAGGTAAACGTTGTACCGTGCACCTTTCGATAACAAATACGTTGCAATCTCTTTGTTGCCAACATGACCGGCCGCTTCAATGCCCGATTCAAAGTCACCTCCACCCCAATCCCATGAGGCGTGGAGCAACAGCGGTTCGTTCTCAAGCATCTCTTTTGTACGGGCGATGTTGCCATGACATGCACTAACAAACTCCTTAACAAGTTCAGGTTTTAGCGGAGCAGGTTTGTCTTGCCGGGCCTGTGCCAGGGATATTCCAGGAATTAAAATCGTTGCCGCACCGGCAACGGAATATTGGAGAAATTCATTACGGGTGAGATTGTGGGGCCAGGTTTTCATAAGAATTGCGTTGAGATAAAGTTAGATTTATGGACTAGCCGCTGAAACATAACCCTGACCTATTATTTTAGTGGTCTTATTCAGATATATGCATAACGATCCGGAGCTAAGCGGTAAATATCTCGGAACCATTTCGGCCGACTTTGTTAAAGTGTCTGACACGCTGAAGGAAGCCTCTTATCAGATTCGCAAACGCGAGATTTCCGAGTTCCCGATCTTCCCGGTTTGCAAAACCGATCAGCCCATCGGTCAGGTTATTATCGGCCGCCAGCAGGCCGAAACCGAGTGGAATTATTACGCCTCGTTTCTGGATGAATTCACGCAACGGGGCATAATTGACCCAGAAAAGCAGGATGACTTTAAAAAGGCTTACAAAGACGCTGACGAATTTTGCTGCCTGTTTGTAATCGACAAAGAGTTTACCAATTTTGTCTTCATACCTTACCCA
>CAZHQP010000461.1:0-1964 GCA_964534735.1 uncultured Roseivirgaceae bacterium | reverse complement strand
CGAGTATGTAACAACATTTAAAAAGAACTTTCCTTCCACAAAAGCAGCGAATGAAGAGCTTGCGCTTTCCAACGATTCACTTTTTCAGGTTACCAGCAAGTTTGAAAAGAAGTTCAAATGGTTTTATACCTACATCTATTATTCGGAAACCTACCATTCGCTAAACCGAATGGAACTTAAGCCTGATGATTTCCTCACTCCGGAGGACTATGCTTTTATTAACCGCCTTCCGGCAGAAGGAAAACAAATTTCAAAAGCCGATGCTTTTTATCTGAGTGAGCTCAACAATCGCATCTTCGATGTATATGGAATGAAAGCTTTTTATGAAGAACTTTTTGAGCTGAACCTTCAGCTTATTAAAGAAAATAAACTTGAAAACCGATGGATGGATACGCTGACCAACCATAAGGAAGATATTTTTGAGCTGCTGGAGAATAAAAAAGATTTGGCAGAGGATTTTATGCTTACGGTTATGGACAGTCTTCACATACCATTGGATTACACCAAAGCAAAAGAGCAATACGCTGGAATGTTCAAACAACTGAATTCAAAAACCAATTTCATCACCACTGCCAACGATGGCAAGTACGTTAACCGCATCAATCTTCCGTGGGATGTGGTAAAAACCAATGCCGATTCAGTTTCCGGTACCTCCCTGTTCTGGGCTCCGCCAACCATTAAATTTTTATTGAAAGATTACACGATGTATGGTGAATGCCGAAAGTTAAACTGGTGGGCCGTGATTATTTCGGTTATGATTGTTGGAGCAACCGGATATTTGTTTGTAAGGAAACGAAATTGATCTGGCGATCTCTAAACATTACGTCATGTTGAGCAAGCGAAACATCTCCATATTCAATGCACATACATGGGGATTCTTCGTTCGCTAAGAATGACGGCAGGGCTGCGAATTTATAAAAACTCAACAATCGTCTCTAATCCGATTCCGCGCGAAGCCTTCACCAGAATGGTTGAGCCGGTAATCGGATTTTTTCTGAGCTCGTTGATCAGATCATCTTTTTTATCAAACAACAACGCTGAAGGAAACTCTTGTTTCGCAGCGCGCATCAGCTTACCGCACAGATAAACTTTATCAAAATTCTTTTGTGTAAGCAATCTGCCAATACTGCGATGCTCGGTTTCAGCTTCCTCTTCCAGTTCAAACATATCACCAATGATCGCAACTTTCTTTCCGCCTTTCATAGCCGCCAGGTTTTCAATCGCTGCAGTCATTGAGCTTGGATTTGCATTATACGCATCCAGAATAATCGTATTGCTTTGCTTCTTCACAATCTGCGACCGCATGTTGCCGGGTGAGTATTCGCCAACTGCCTTGCCTGCAAGGGTATCATCTACACCAAAAAATTTCCCGATGCACAACGCTGCTGCCGCATTTTCAAAATTATAACTACCGACAAGCTGTGTAGTTATCGTATCGCCTGATTCAGTTTTAATTTGTAAAAACGGATCAGAAGCCAGCAACTCACAATGATAATAGTCTCCCTTAGCCGGATAAAATAATGGCTTGCTGAAACGCTTCGCCATGTTGGTCAGAATCTCACTTTGCGAGTTGATGAACACCTGGCCGTTGGTGGTTATCAGCTGTTGATACAGTTCCGACTTCGCACGGATAATATTCTCAAATCCACCAAATGTTCCGATGTGTGCTTTACCAATGTTTGTAATAAAGCCATGCGTGGGATTCGCGATTGAGCACAACAATGCAATCTCGCCCACATGGTTTGCTCCCATCTCTACAATTGCCAGCTCAACCGAATCATCAATCGAAAGAATCGTTAACGGAACCCCAATATGATTATTGAGATTACCTTTGGTAGCATAGGTCTTAAACTTTTTGCTGAGTACGGCATTTATCAGCTCTTTGCTGGTAGTTTTCCCGTTTGACCCGGTTAAGCCAACTACAGGAATTTTCAATTGATCACGATGATGTCGCGCAAGCTTTT
>CAZHQP010000460.1:0-1975 GCA_964534735.1 uncultured Roseivirgaceae bacterium | reverse complement strand
GTTGTTTCCGTAAGAACAATCGAGGAGGGATCGTTTAGTGCAGTCTGTGCATCGCCTTTCGCCATCGGAAATGTGAACATCTTCAAAAAATCTTCTGAGACGCTCAGTCCGAGTTGATTGATTTTTTTATCGTTTGTTTCGAGCAGACAGCCTTCTCCCCAGTTCGTTATTACAGTGTATTTAATACCACTTGATTTAGCTGACATAGCCTCGCGCAATGGATAGGGCATCGTGAAGCTTGTCTTCATGCCTTCGCCATAATCATAATTTTTGTAAACCTTGTACAGGTCGTTATAGTTTGCGTGAAACGTATTGTACGAAAGTTCGTCTGCCACCCAAAAGAAAATGAGTATGCTGCAGGCAAGTCCCACCGATAGTCCTGCCAGGTTGATCAGCGAATATCCGAGGTTACGTTGCAGCGTGCGGATAGCGATCAGGAAGTAATTTTTGAGCATAATAAAGTCTTGAAGCTTATTCGTTCCGTAATGAATTGATCGGATTGCTGTTAGCAGCCTTGAGCGTCTGGTACGCAACAGTTATAAACGCAATGATAATACCGGCAACAGCAGTTAAAATAAAGAGCCACGCATTGAGATCCATGTGATAGGCAAATCCCTGCAGCCATTTGTTAACACCCATCCAGGCCAGGGGAGTGGCAAGCACAAATGCGATGACGATTAGAATAATGAAATCTTTGGAAAGCATGACCACAATGTTGCTGACGGACGAGCCCAGCACTTTGCGAATGCTGATCTCTTTCATGCGCTGCGTGGTGGTGAACGAAGCTAATCCAAACAAGCCGAGGCACGAAATGAAGATAGCCATAAACATGGCCGTTTGAACAAGCTTTGAAGTACGCTGTTCCGACTCGTAAAAATTCTTCAGTGTATCGTCCAGGAAATCGTGCTCAAATTTTTCATTCGGATAAACTTTTTTCCAGGCTGCTTCAATTCTGGCAATACCGGCTTTAAAATCCTTCGAACCATTTGTGGTTGACAGCCTGACGTTAAAGCAATTGAAATCAACGTCATTTGCAATAATCACGGGCTCAACTTTTTTGTGAAGAGATTGGATGTGGAAATCTTCAACAACACCAACTATCGGGTAGTTTCGGTCGCTGTATTTAAGTGCCTGCCCAATGGCTTCTTCAGGTTTTTCAAAGCCAAGCTGAGTCATTAATGTTTTATTAATCACAAACTCACGTAAAGAATCTGTTGGACGGAGATTTCGGCCAGCTATAATTTTCATGTTGTAGAATTCGAGATATTTCGGTTCACCGAATTTTCTGAAGGCATTAACTTTTACAACTTCTCCTTTTTCAGGTTTATATTCAACTGTGTTCGAGCTCCACCCATTGGCTGAAGGCGGGGCATCACTGAGCGCTACATCTGAAACTTCTGACAGCTGTGAAAGCTCATTTTTTAATACCCCGATTTTACTTGCGTTTTCATGCCAGGGCGTGTAGAAGTATACCACTGCATCTTTTTTAAACCCGATGTCCTTATTGAGCATGTAGTTGATCTGCCAGCCGACAGCTAACGCACCAATAATAAGACATTGCGCGATGAAGAATTGGAATACGATTAGCGATTTGCGCAAGTACGCTGATCGCGAAGTGCCTGAATTTGCATGGGCCTGACTCTTTAGAGCAAGTGCAGGCAGGAAAGATGAAAGCACAAAGGCAGGATAAAGGCCTGCTAATAATCCAATGACTACCATAACTGCGCCCAAAAATGGTAAAACTGCCATGAATGAAAGATGAACGCCTGCAGGAACGAAATCTTTAAAGGATGTTAACGCCAGCTCGGTTAAGGGCAAGGAAAGTAAAATAGCAATGAAAGTAATAATGAAGCTTTGATACAGAAATTGACTGATCAATGCAGTTCGGGAACTTCCCAGAGTTTTACGAACGCCTACCTCCTTTGCTCTTCGCACCGATTGAGCAGTCTCCAGGTTGATAAAATTGATTCCTCCA
>CAZHQP010000459.1:0-1982 GCA_964534735.1 uncultured Roseivirgaceae bacterium | reverse complement strand
ACGTGAAAAACTTATTCCGGCCCCGATCTATATTGAGAACGATAAGGGCGATATTCCAATTCAGGTTGCATTAAGCTACAATACATCGTACAGCGAAAACCTGGTGTCGTACGTAAACAACATCAACACACATGAAGGCGGTACACACGTGGCCGGATTCAGGCGTGCACTTACCCGTACGCTGAAAACCTATGCAGATAAGTCAGGTGCACTTGAAAAAGTTAAGATCGAAATAAACGGGGAAGATTTTCGAGAAGGATTAACAGCCGTTATCTCGGTAAAAGTTGCTGAGCCTCAGTTTGAAGGGCAGACAAAAACCAAGCTTGGAAACTCTGAAGCGATGGGCCAGGTTGATCAGGCGGTAGGAGAAGTGCTTCAAAGCTATCTGGAAGAACATCCGCGTGAAGCCAAGCTTATCGTTAGCAAAGTTATTCTGGCTGCACAAGCCCGTCATGCTGCCCGCAAAGCGCGTGAAATGGTTCAGCGCAAAAATGTATTAAGCGGAACCGGTCTTCCCGGTAAGCTTGCCGACTGTTCAAGTACCGATCCGGGTATTTGTGAACTCTATCTCGTTGAGGGCGATTCGGCTGGCGGTTCTGCCAAGCAGGGCCGGGACAGAAACTTCCAGGCAATTCTTCCGTTGCGCGGAAAGATTTTGAATGTTGAGAAGGCACAGGAACACAGAATATACGACAACGAAGAGATCAAGAACATGATTACTGCGCTGGGTGTCAGCTTCGGAACACCTGAAGATGACAAGGCGCTTAACATGGTAAAGCTCCGCTATCATAAGATCATCATCATGACGGATGCAGACGTTGATGGAAGTCATATCCGCACGCTGATCCTGACCTTCTTCTTCCGGTATATGAAAGCGTTGATCGAAAACGGCTACATCTATATCGCACAACCGCCACTATACCTGGTTAAGAAAGGTAAGCAGGAACGTTATTGCTGGACTGAAGAAGAACGCAATGCGATTGTCCAGGAGTTAGGGGAAGGAAAGGAAGATTCAGTAAACATTCAGCGCTATAAAGGTTTGGGTGAAATGAACCCGGAACAGCTCTGGACGACCACGATGGACCCGACTAAACGTACGCTCAAGCAAGTGAGCATTGAATCGGCTGCTGAAGCTGATCACTTATTCTCCATGCTGATGGGTGATGAAGTTGCGCCACGCAGGGACTTTATTGAAAAGAACGCGCGCTACGCCCGCGTGGATGTTTAATATTTTTTGATCGGAGAGTATGAGTGATTCGTCTGTAGCAGTTGAAAAAGCTAATCAGCAGATTGCAGATAGTAATTATATCAGCCGCGATTTAAGCTGGCTTCAGTTCAATTACCGGGTGCTGGATCAGTCACGGCATACAGACCGCAGTATCTTCGACAGGCTCAAGTTTCTATCGATCACTTCATCCAACCTGGACGAATTTTGTACGATTCGCTTGGGAAGCCTGTACAATTACCTGGATTACGGCAAAGAACGGTTCGATTACAATGGCTTACGGGAAGAGCCTTTTCGGAAATTATTGCTGGAAGAGATCCGCAAGTTTGTAAACGCTCAAAATGATCATTATTTAAACAATTTGAAGCCCTATTTTGAGGAGAATGGCTTTTCGATAACTCCGTTTAAAGAGCTTTCACCGGACAGCACACAGCGCGCGAATGAATATTTCACGCGCACAATTTTCCCGATGCTGACACCCATGGTATTTGATAACTACCACACCTTTCCAACCTTGATGAATAACAGATTGTTGCTGGGTGTGGTAACAAAAAATCCTGCAGATCCTAATAACAATCTTAAAGTCTCGTTCATTCAGATCCCGCAGAACCTTCCTCGTTTCTTTGAATTACATGAAGGTGACCTGATCCGGTTTGTGACCATCGAGGACATTATCAAGAACAATGTTCATCAGCTTTTCAGAAATATTGAGATTGAAAGCGTAAACCTGTTCCGCATTAACCGGAACGGGGATTTT
>CAZHQP010000458.1:0-1995 GCA_964534735.1 uncultured Roseivirgaceae bacterium | reverse complement strand
GATTTACGTCCTCGAGTGACTGGAGGATAAATTTTTGGTCGCGTTCATCCAGCGCCCGCTGAAAACGCTCAACGAACTCTTTCGAAAGCTCAAACCGGATCAGTTCCTCCACGACTCTTCTCCATTAATTGGGTGATGTACACAAACTCATCAACCGACAAACGTTCAGCGCGCTGATCAAATATCGGAAGGGATAAAAATTCGGGCGCTAAATTCAGACTTTTTAATGCGTTACGCAACGTTTTCCTCCGATTATTAAATCCTTGCTTCACTACTTTAAAAAATAATGCTTCATCACACTCAAGCTTCTCGCGTTTATTTCGTCTCAACCGGATTACAGCCGACATTACTTTGGGTGGCGGAATAAAAACAGTTGGCGGAACTTCGAACAAATATTCAATGTCATAAAATGCCTGAAGCAACACACTTAAAATTCCATATGCCTTACTGCCCGGAGGTTCTGCAATACGCTCTGCTACTTCCAACTGCAACATGCACACCACCTGATCGACTAGGTTGCGCTGTTCCAGCACTTTAAAGAATATCTGTGAGGAAATGTTATACGGGAAATTGCCAATAATTGAAAAACTGTTTCCAAACATGGTCTTAAGATCAAGTTGAAGAAAATCTCCTTCAATGATCTGTAATGATGGAAAATGCTTTTTAAGGTGCGCAACCGAATCCCAATCGATCTCAATAACTTTCAGATTGATTGTTTTATCCTGAATGAGGAATTTTGTGAGCACGCCTGTTCCCGGACCGATCTCCAGCACATTTTGCTGATCAGCTTTTACAAGCGAATCAACGATTTGCTTCGCAATTCCCTGATCGTTGAGAAAATGCTGACCTAAAAATTTCTTTGCGCGTACTGACATTCAAATCGAATTGCCACGAAAGTACTCGACAAAATTTTTAAAGCCGACAAATTCCGTAAAATTGTACCTGTCAAAATTAAAATGATTATGACCCAGCATCATAAATCTGAAAAACCCCGAATCGGGATTACCCTTGGAGATATCAATGGCGTTGGCCCGGAAGTAGTGATCAAATGCCTTAGCGATAACCGGATATTGAATATGATCACGCCTGTCATTTACGGATCGGGTAAGGTTCTGTCATTTTATAAAAAGCAGCTTAACATAGAAGAGTTCAACTATAGCCAGGTCCGGAACCGGGGCCAATACGCACCCAAACAGATTAACGTAGTAAATACGTGGGACGACACGCTGGAAGCGCATCCCGGAAAGGCGTCCAAGGAATCCGGTCGCGCAGCATTGCAAGCATTACAGCAGGCAGCAACCGATTTGAAAGATGGGTTACTGGATGCATTAGTTACCGGCCCAATTGATAAAAGCACAGTTCACAGTGAAGAATTTCCCTTCAAAGGACATACTGAATTTTTAGCCGGGTTCTTCAGTACCAAAGATCACCTGATGCTGTTAACCAGCGATACGTTACGGGTTGGACTCGTTACCGAACACGTTGCAATCAGTCAGGTTGCTTCATTAATAACACGCGAACGCGTTGAGGCCAAGTATAAGGCCCTGGAATCATCACTGAAAAAAGATTTTGGGATTGTTAAACCGAAAATTGCGATCCTCGGATTGAATCCACACGCAGGCGACAATGGATTGATTGGTGAAGAGGACGAGAAGATTCTGAAACCCTTAATCAATGATCTTAAGAATCAGGGTAAGGTTGTTTACGGGCCATTACCCGCTGATGGTTTCTTTGCTGCAGGAGCTTATCTCAAATACGATGGCATCCTGGCCATGTATCACGATCAGGGTCTTGCTCCTTTTAAGACCATTGCTTTTGATTCCGGTGTAAACTTTACAGCAGGACTTCCTGTAGTTCGGACATCGCCCGATCATGGAACAGCCTACGCAATTGCCGGAAAAAATCAGGCCGATGAAAAATCGATGCGACACGCAATCTATTCCGCGGTTGATATTTTTAAAACGCGTCACCAGCCGTCTACAGAAAAATAATCCG
>CAZHQP010000457.1:0-2012 GCA_964534735.1 uncultured Roseivirgaceae bacterium | reverse complement strand
TCAGAAATTGTAGTACGAACCTGTTTGGCTTATATATCGTATTTCACTGGCTGTCCAGCCAATGAATGATCCGCAGTAAAAAATCTGCGTTTCGTTTAGCGAGCGGATTGTTAAATCCGACTTTAGTTTTTGGTGTTTTACCAGCCAGTTGCGCAGAAAACATGGCGCCTTCTCCGCTGACTACCACCCTCCCCTTTCCATATTCAAGCAGGGCTAACTGAACCTTTTTGCTTCCTTCAATTTTTAAAGTTTCTTTTTCAAATTCCCACGCTACTTTTGGCAGCCAGATTTTAAAGTGTTCATCCAATATCAATATCGGTATGGCTTTCTTTGGAGCATCAAAGGCTTGCCCTGTAAACGAGTAGATTGAATCAATCCCTGATGTTAATGAAGTCGCAGCCAGTCGCTTATTTGAAAAAGAAAACAAATCAGGACCACTTTGTTTTGTTGTATCAATAGCAAAGCCGTTGTAGAATTTAAATCCAAAAGCTGCTGCTAACTGTTCATTACAACCCGGAAATGGCATATGATCAGCAATTAGAAACAAAGATCCCCCATCCGCCACCCAGTTCTGCACCGCAGTAATTTCTTCATTGGTAAAAGCTGAAGGATTTGGCAATGTCCAATCCTCCAGGTTGCGTTCATTCAGCGCATTTGCCACCACGAGTATGCTGACTTCGCTCAACACACTTTTGGAAAAAGATGCCGTACCCTTTTTAACCCGATAACCATCTTGCATCAATACCTGTGAAAATGGCTTAAATCGATTATCAATTGTATGAAAATTATAATGACTTTCATCAACCATAATGACAGGACCGGTATTTAAAGAATATGTAGCTTTACCTATGATTGGTTTGAATTCGGTATCCGGAACTTGTTGCCCTACCACAGGTGACGTGATAATTATAAGGAGGAATCCAAGCGTTTTAATGTTCATTCAAGGAAGTTAAACTTTTTATTTTCACCAGCTAATATTCGGTATTGCATGCTTTTAAAATTTACCAAAATTCAATTACATTTTTTCAACCTCTTGTCTGCAAAAAATTACTGTTTTGTTATCTGTTTTTACTGTGCCGCGTGTATGAACAACTCTGACTACTATCAATATGCTGACGGAAGCGCAAACGTATACATTATTACTTCCGACTCCCTTGAGTATATCCCCGTAAAGCCTGAAGAAAGCTCTACCGGAATGTACAGTGGCGGAGAACCGAAGAAAACAGCGCTTAGTATACAGGAGTTTAGAAATGTGCGATTCATGCTGGAGGCAGCGAAGAAAAATCATGCAGCACATATTCCGGAGCGGATAAAAACCAGTGGTATAATCACAACAATTTCAGGTGACGAGAGTACGAATTTCATTCTCAGGCCTGGGTGCAAAGAAATTACAGAGATTGAGACTCAACTAAAGAAACTGCTCCACTAAAACTATTCTCGTGTGGGAAAATCTTATCAATCGGTAAAAGGCCATCAAAGTATTTCGACAGCGTCATTTTATTTCTTCCTTTCAGGTCAATAAAGGTATCGTTCGGGTTATTTCTTAAGCAGAAACCTCATCGTCTACAAATCGATGTCTGTGTCTCCGAGGCCGGTGTCATCTCCGCTCCAATCATCAAACATAATGTCGACAAAAAGCATCGTGAAGATAAAATCGCGGAATGACATGGGTTGCCCTTTAAATACGGCTCTGCCCAAACCGATAAGTAAAGCGATGCCGAGTGCGATCAGGATAATAATGAGCAGGCCCATACTTAAAGGTAATAAAAAAGGCCGTTTTGCGAGGCTTCGATAATTGCAAAGAAAGCGGGATTAATTCATTGATCCCTGAGGGGGTGGCTTAAATTGATTAATGCCGGCACTTTGTGCCTTCATTTTTTATGAACTTCACTTGACAAAGTAAACTTTGTCTGCTCATTACATAAAAAATGCCTTCTTATCAGAAGGCATTAATCAATTTGCGGAGAGAGCGGGATTCGAACCCGCGATACCCTTTCAGGTATACACACTTT
>CAZHQP010000456.1:0-2038 GCA_964534735.1 uncultured Roseivirgaceae bacterium | reverse complement strand
CGTAATACTGTAACGCTGCGTCCTGAATGTATTGGGCATGAACCCTGGAGGAACCATACTTTGCTATAACATAACCTTTGAAGGCAGCCGGATCAGGGAGCTGGCAAAACTTTTTCCAAACCATGAGGAGCGCCTGCTTGCGCTTACCTCACGCCTGACTGATTTGATGAAGCCTTTCCAGAATCGCTGGTATTATCACCCGGAATTTAAAGGCAGCTACTCCATTAAAAATGTCTTGCCTGTGGTGTGTCCCGATCTTCGTTATGATAAGCTCGTCATCCGTGAAGGTAATGCTGCGGGGATGGTATATGCACAATTAAAATTGCAGGATGCAGATACGGCTGCGCAGCAACGCGGGCATTTGCTTGCCTATTGTAAAATGGATACGCTGGCCATGATTCGCGTGCTCGAATGGCTTCGCCAGCAGGTTTGAGCCTATGCGTTAGTTGATCTTAATGTTTGCAAAGCAGATATTGGGTGCGCACGCAGCGCACTTGCCTGCATCGTTCAGGCTTCTGCGGTTCTTCGGCAGGCACTCGCGAAGCTCAAGGTTAAACGAAACTTCATAGCCCGGCTTAAGGTTAAAGTTACCGGCATTAACAGCATAGATACTCTGGCTTGCCGGCTTATCGCCCGTTTGCAGCCCGCCATAGCCCGAGACGGTAGTGGTGCCGGTATTGCGGAAAAAGACCACGCACTCGGCCGTGGTGCCTTTGAACTTTTTCACTTTCACAAATACTTCCAGCGTAGCGAGGTTATTTTTGTCGTCCATAATGCGCGCAAGGGTTGGCTCGCTCCACTTGTTTACGCTATCGGCAATCATAACGGGAAACTTTTGGGCGCTGGCGCACAGTGAAAGCAGTGTAACAGCAATTGCAAGGATGAGGCGGATTGATTTCATGGGTTAAAGAATTTATGCCCCTCAAGTACATCCGCTGGCAGGTGGGAATCCATCCGTGCGGGCCGGTATTTTAAGCCGCGGCTGATACGGAGATCATGTTAAGCCTTAACCGCGTCCGCTGCCTTCACCTTATCCTTGTAATGCGCGTTAAAATATTCATCAATTGAAACACAGAAGGCATCGATCTCCATCTCATCCAGGTCGATAAGCACCGTCTGGCCGTTGGTCAGTACCAGCTGGATCTTGTGAAGAATATTTGTTTCGTCTCTCATCAGCACGATCTGCTGCACATTCTTTAATTCATATACGCCCTCCTTCTCGTTGTTCTTGTATTCCAGCGTATCATCCGTGAGCTTCAGGAAGTCGTTATAGTTCCTGATACCTGAAATCAATTTTCCGGCTATCGGTGAGACGATGCAGATACCCGCCCAGATAACAAAGCCGACAATATTCACCGCATACAAAACATATACGGCAGCAAAGATTACGGGAATCAGCAGGAAGATTCCCATTTGTTTTTTCAGCTTCGAGCGGTGGTTGCTGAACACAACCGCCTTGCCCTCAAACTTTACATGTACGGGAAACAAAAACTCTTCCCACAGCACCAGCATCATGATTACCACTGCGCTGCCTACCATGACGGCCCCCAAATAAGTGTTCTTGCCTTCGTTCAGCACAGCTGCCCTGCCCTCAAAAATCTGGTGCGACAGGAATGCAGTAATGACGAAAACAAGAAGAAGGAGTCCGATGCTGACTTCTTTCGGGTAGGTTTTACGGATAAGCTTGGCCATGAGTAGTTAGATGAAAGGGGAAATCCGGGCGCAAAAGTAATCGTTTATGATACACAGAATCATCCTTGCGCAGGAGTTTTTTTGACGGCATCTATGACCCGACAGCTTCGGCCTGACATGGGTATGCTGACTTATTGCCAATTCATGATCGACTGAAATCATATTCCATATTCAGAATGGATTATATTCTTTACAAAGATCAGCGATCACTGACAGACCGTGACAATAGAAAAAAATTATTAGCACAATCAGCCATATTATTTCCTGACAACCTATGGCATCATAGTCGAGGGTGAGGTCAGTCCTGCTCCAGCGCCCCCGGCCAAGCTTCTCGCGATACCGATAT
>CAZHQP010000455.1:0-2040 GCA_964534735.1 uncultured Roseivirgaceae bacterium | reverse complement strand
AAAAGGAGATGACAAGGTTTTTGTTATTCTTAATCTTTCACCCGCTGAGCAAGAAATCAAAGTCACAAATGCGTCACTTCAGGGAAATCCATACAATGTTTTCATGTACACCAGGGAACCAGTAACTGATCAACCCTGGAAGATCGAGCCATGGGGTTACGTGATTTACACATACTAAATCATTGAACTTTAAAAGCTTCCGGCCACATTAATTCGATACAAGTTTCATCCACAGTATCTTCGGGCTTATTTAAAAACATATTAATTATACTGTGAAAGCAGTCCTGTTTTGAAAGGCCTTTTAGCCCATGTGCCATATGTGGAACTACAAGCCTTTGAGCATTGCTCATTTTTTGAGTGACAGAATCTGCCCAATGCGGAGGAGTTATCGGATCCCGCATGCCGGCAATAACAAGGGCCGGGATGTCAGACACTACGGACTGGCGGTAACTTTCATTCGCCTTTCCAATTTTCCATTGCTCACACGCACGTACCTGTTGTTCAATCCGATAAGAACCCATGTATGTACTATCTGTTAAAAGGCTGTCAGGCTGATTAATAAAAGGCACATCCTCATAACAGGTAACACACAGGTAAAAACCATCTGCCAGCGAATATGGATCATCATTTCTCGCGATTGCAATTTCTATCAACGGCTGAAAATTATCTTTGCTTGCCTCATGAATCAAGTACGGGATTTGTCGTTGGCCACCGGGAGAATACATAATTGACCTGATTAAATCTGAAAAAGGCCCGTGCCTGATAATTACCTTTTCGCGCACATGCTTTTTCAGTATGATAATATTCAGTAGTGATTGGATTTTTTCTAAGCTTCTCAATTACAGTATTGAATTCTTCTTTCAATAAAGGGTAGCGAGAATTACAGAGGCTGTCATTCTTACATTCTGTTACCAGCAGGTCCCAGGCACGCTGACCATCCTTTGCGTGATTGAGGGGCATGGTCATAAACGTGGGGACAGGTCCGACCATCACAGCGCTTCGTACAGGACCCGGGAACTGACGCATATACGATTGGCAGGCTCGCGTACCATAGGATTGTCCAAATAGATTTATCGTATTGTAGCCCAACCATTGCCTGACTTCTTCTACATCCTGCATAGCAATCTCGGTAGTATATTGCGTCAGGTCAGCAATTGCGGATAACTGATTGAAGCATTTCTTAACACTGTCAATGGGAAACATTTCATCCATGCAGGCTTGTGCAGTATTTCTTACCTGCGTTCCCGGACAATGCAACGGGTTGGATTTCCCGGTTCCCCTGAAATCGATCAGTACAATGTCCCTGTTTTTACGGTAGATAGAGTGTTCAAGGAAGTAATCAACCATGTTTGTTGCTGCATCACCAGGGCCACCCTGAAAATAGAAAATCGGAGATCCTATATGCTTCTCTCCTGACGCGGGAATCACTACAATATGCAGCTTGATTTTTTTCGTGTTCAGATTTCTGTTCTCTGCAACAGAAAAATAGCCTTCATAAATTGTATCCTTGCTTTCAAATAACCTGCGCTCAAGCAGTGAAGGAAAAAGTCTTTCACCAGGATTGTCTGTCAGGAATTTCTGATCCGTTGATGTTTTGCACGATACTGCTAACAGCCAAAGCGATATCACTACCCCTCCTTTGACAAGCCTTTTTAACCTACTCATGCGCTGAAATAATAAATCGAAAATTACCAACAAGGCTAAAGGAATCTATCCCCCAGTCTGTACGATAGCAGCTATGAAACTTGTTTTCAAACAAGCTTTCTGAAGAGATCTCAACGCACAATTTAAAGGTGCAAATGCCGTTTACTTTGAATACGCGGTGACTGAGATTTTTTAAGGGATTGATACAACTAATCTTAACTATTCTTCATCTTAAGCCGAGAGTTAACAGACCCTATCGGAAAATTTGTGAATAGCGACAGAAGCAGCTTAAATGGATTTTTGTTCCGGAAAAATAGTTAAGATTAGTTGTATCAATCCCTTAAAAATCTCAGTCACCGCGTATTCAAAGTAAACGGCATTTGCACCTTTAAATTG
>CAZHQP010000454.1:0-2044 GCA_964534735.1 uncultured Roseivirgaceae bacterium | reverse complement strand
AACAGGTTTTGAACCATCACACCGTTTGATGCGGGAATAACGTTGTCAAAGATTTCCTTTTTCCGGGCAATCAGTCTCTCAGCCTTGTTGCTGGTAAAGAAGAAATAAGACTCTTGCTGATCATAAAAATTCTCCAGTACATAATTTGTCAACGCCTGCGCTTTTTCAATCCACTGCTCATTAAAAGTTGCCTGATAGAGTTTCAGGTAAGTCTGAATTATGTACGCATAATCTTCGAGAAAGCCCTCGGTATTTCCGCGTTTATCTTTAAAGGAGCGATAAACCTGATCGCCTGCTGTCAGATTCTTTTCAAGGAACTGAATGTTCAGAATGGCGATACCTAAAAACCTGGGCTCACCAAAAGCGTGATAGGCATCGAGCAGCCCGGTGACCATCATGGCATTCCAGCTTGTCAGAATCTTATCATCCAAACCCGGCCTGATGCGCTGTTCTCGTTCCTGCAGCAATCTTTGTTTTACAGAGTTTAATAAACGAGCAAATTGCTCCTGGGTGAGATTGTATTCTTGAAGCAAGCGCTCAACATCACTGCTTTGTGTAAGAATGTTTAGGCCATGCTCCCAATTTCCACCGGGTGTTAACCCAAAATAACGTGTAACGAGTTCCGCATATTCAGGCACAATTAAGCGTGCCAGTTCTTTGTAATCCCAGATATAATATTTTCCTTCAATACCTTCACTATCGGCATCCAGTGCCGAGTAAAAGCCGTGATCCTCACTCATCATCTCCCGTGTAAGCCATTCATACGTATCAAAGACAACAGTTTTGAATTGCTCGTCTTTTGAGATTGTGTAGGCTTCGCTGTACAATGACATAAGTTGAGCATTGTCATACAGCATCTTTTCAAAGTGTGGAGCAAACCATTCTCCATCCACTGAATAACGGGCAAAGCCGCCACCGATCTGATCGTAAATTCCGCCCTGAGCAATTTTCTTTAACGTGAAGAGCGTATGCCTTAATGCGTTTTCATTTTTTGAAATATGCTGATAGCGTAAAAGCCATAACCAGATAGAAGGCATGATAAATTTCGGAGCCCGATCAAGTCCGCCCCATGTTTTATCGAACTTCTTTTCAAGTTGAGCATACATACTATCCAGAAGATTTTTTAAATCTTCCTGCTCAACTTTCTTTTTATATTGATTGATTCCCTGACTTGCTAAATGATTGGCCAATGTTTCTGCGGAAGCAAGGATGTCATCTTTTTTAGCTTGATAGGCCGTGTTGATGTTATTTAAAACCTGCACCCATACCTGTGGCGAAAAATAAGTTCCTCCAAAAAATGGTTTTTGATCGGGCGTAAGGAAAACATTCAACGGCCAGCCGCCATTTACGCCCAGGGCCTGAACGGCATCCATGTAAATTGTGTCAATGTCGGGCCGCTCTTCGCGATCCACTTTAATGCACACGAAAAAACTGTTCATTACTTCTGCCACATTTTCCTGCTCGAACGATTCCCGTTCCATCACGTGGCACCAGTGACATGAAGAGTATCCAATGCTTACTAAAATTGGTTTGTCTTCGGCTTTTGCTTTTTCGAGTGCCTCAGCTCCCCATTCATGCCAATCTACAGGATTATGCGCATGCTGTAATAAATACGGACTGGTGGAATGAATTAACCGGTTAGTGAGCCTATCGTTCATGAAGCTGAGCTTTTACAGAACCCATCTCTTCTTCAACATTAACCGTGCCGTTAAGTTCCTGAAGATCGGAGAGAAGCTTCTTCAAAAATTTCTGATGTGAGTCAGATTGTGCATGAAAAGGTTTGTGTTGAAGAGACGTATAAACAGGCTTCCATTTTGCGAGGAAATCCACCGTGGGTTTGTCAAAATAAGTCTCTGCAAGCTTCTCCCAGATATATTCTTCTGCATCGGCAGACGGATGGATCAAATCGGACTTGTAAAAACGGTAGTCCCGAAGATCATCCAGTATGATCTCGTACGAGGGAAAGTACACAACGTTAGAATACGTGGTTGCAATTGTGTGGCACGCGCTTCGGAGTATAGATTTACTTACGCTATTTAATTCC
>CAZHQP010000453.1:0-2049 GCA_964534735.1 uncultured Roseivirgaceae bacterium | reverse complement strand
TTGTGGGGGCAGTCCGGCCGCACCTGATGGGTCAGTTTCTTGCCGAATCGCTTGTTGTTGCTTTGCTTTCACTTGTGCTCGCACTATTAATCATTTATATCGTTCTCCCTTATTTCAATACGTTAGGCGGAAAGAGTCTTGCGCTTGATCTGACTAATGTGAAGTTGATTACCGGGCTTCTGGGCATTACCGTACTCACCGGCTTATTGGCAGGCAGCTATCCTGCGCTTTATCTCTCCGGCTTTATTCCGGCAACCGTGCTGAAGGGAAACTTCAGTGGTGGCAAATCCGGAAGTCTTTTCCGGAACTCTATGGTCGTGATCCAGTTTGCGGTATCGATCTCGTTAATTGTCGGAACCACAATTGTGTACCGGCAACTGAAATATATCCAGCAATTAAATCTTGGGTTCGATAAGGAAAATCTTTTATACGTGCGGATGACCGGAGATATGTGGTCGAAGTATGAGGCACTCCGAACAAGCCTGGGGAACGACCGCTTCACAAGCCAGTATTCTTTTATCTCTGACCTGCCATCAGGATCTACCAATGCAACGATAAGTGTTGATTGGGCCGGGAAAGATCCAAACACACAGCCTTTGTTCTATAACCTGGCAATTGATGAACACTTTGAAAGAACGTTTAAGGTCACAATCCTCGAAGGTCATGGCTACGGTGTGGACGCAAAGGCCGATTCATCACATATTATCTTGAATGAAACCGCGCTAAAAACGATGAACATTCCGCTGGAGACAGCGGTTGGAACGCGGATCAAAATCTACCAGCGTGATATGACCATCATTGGCATTGTAAAAGATTTCAACTTCAAGCCCGTGCAGGAAGCTATCGGCCCGATGTTCCTGAACCGGAATTCATGGGGCGGAGTTGCAGTAATCCGTACGCTGCCGGGTGAAACCGAAAGCGCCATTGCTTCATTGGAAAAAATCTGCAAAGAGATCAATCCAAGCTATCCGTTTGAATATGCATTCCTCGATCAGGATATCAACAACTTATACAACGCAGAGCAACGACTTGGTAATCTGTTCAATGTATTTGCTGTGCTGGCGATTCTTATCTCCTGCCTCGGACTTTATGGCTTATCCGCTTACCTCGCAGAAAGACGCACCCGCGAGTTAGGAATTCGTAAAGTGCTGGGAGCCTCCGGTTTTCAGTTGGTTTACCTGTTATCTGCAACATTCACGATTCCGATTCTCATCGCTACGGCCATCGCCATCCCGATTGCATGGTATGGAATGAGTCAGTGGCTCAATGGGTTTGTGTATCATATATCCATCGACTGGACAATTTTTGTAATCGCATTCCTGTCGGCATTGATTATTGCGTGGCTAACCGTAAGCTTTGAGTCAATCAAAGCCGCGACCACAAATCCGGTGAGTTCGTTGCGATCAGAGTAAAGTCGATTGCTATTTACGAAGACTCCAGCTTCCCGGACCGGTCATAAAAAACAGGAAGCCGAGCAGTGCAAAGAGAAACGGATGCTGATCTTCTGAGTAGAATTTTCCGCTGCCGACAAAGAAGCAAATGAACAGCATGTTGCCCATGATCAGGATGGCTGTAACACGCATGAAAAGTCCGGCTGTGAGCAATATTCCCGTTACCAGCTCAAGTCCTTTGCCGAGGTATACCATAAATTCCGGAGCGGGTAATCCTTTGATTACATCCCAGTTTACATACCCGACCATCAATTCGCGGTTAAAGATCTCCAGGCCGTGGTATGCCATTAATAAGCCTGTGATGATGCGGACAATAGCCAAACCTTTTTCAATGGAAACGGACTGGCTGGTTAAGAGTGTAGTTGCCATACGCAGAGAGTTTAGTGAAACACATGAAAGAAGCGTTTTGAAAATCTGCTGAATAAATCGCGCACATCCGGAGAGATAGCGGAAGGGATGTGGCATCCACAAGATACTAAATTCAATTGGGGTATCACGCACATTTTCCGATATATCATCGTGAATATCAAGCTGATTGACAGTCTGATCGTTACCTTAATTGCATGCCCAATTGGCTTACTGTCAATCTCAAAAGTTT
>CAZHQP010000452.1:0-2053 GCA_964534735.1 uncultured Roseivirgaceae bacterium | reverse complement strand
TCAGTGTGGTGAGTGTTATTCCATGGCAGTATGCAAAAGACAGTGAATTTCTGATCAGTTTGTTTATGCAGGAGCTGGCCGGACCGATAGCGGCAACCCTTGTTACGTGCCTGGTTTTAATTGTGGCATTTGCTTCTGTGTTCTCCGCTACATTGGGGTACAGCCGCATCCCCTATGCAGCTGCGGTTGATGGCGCCTTCTTCAAAATCTTTGCGCGCCTTCATCCGAAAGGAAATTTTCCATATGTGTCGCTGCTTTTCCTCGGGGGAATCGCGTTTGTATTCAGCTTACTGTTCAAGCTCAGCGATGTGATCAGTGCAATTCTGGCCATGCGAATCCTGATTCAATTCATCGGGCAGGCAATTGGGCTGCTGATCCTGCGAAGAAGAAAATCAACGGAGTTTCCGTACAAGATGCCGTTCTTTCCGTGGCCGGTTTACATCGCCATTATAATGTGGGGTTGCATTTTACTATCTACTGGCTATAAAATGGTGTTGGGAGGAATGTTTGTAATAGCTGCCGGTACAATCGTCTATTTCATCAAAGCCCGAATTGAAAAGCAATGGCCTTTTCAGAACGATTTGGCTTAACCCTAAAACCGGTATCTTGTGGGATGATAAAGAAATTGATTGTACTTCTTTGCCTAATATTTATTCAGGCTCAGGATTTATCTTCACAGGATAAACCTTTGCGGATTGGGGTTGCCGGTCTTACGCACACGCATGTTCATTGGATACTCGGAAGCGGAAATCGTTCTGATATTAAAATTGTCGGGATTGTTGAGCCAAACCGGGAGCTTGCGGAGCGCTACAGTAAACAGCATGGTTATTCCATGGACATTGTCTTTACCACCATGGAAGAAATGATTTCCGCTACCAATCCGGAAGCAGTTACAGCTTTCGGGACGATTTATGAACATTTGAAAGTTGTTGAGATCGCTGCCCCGAAAGGTATTCATGTGATGGTAGAAAAGCCATTGGCAGTAAGCGTTGAGCATGCGAAAAAGATGGCTGCACTCGCGAAGCAATATAATATTCAACTGCTTACTAACTATGAAACAACCTGGTATCCCTCCAATCATAAAGCGTATGCGCTGATGGAGCGCAATACGGTTGGTAGCTTAAGGAAAATTGTTGTGCGTGACGGTCATCGCGGGCCGAAGAAGATTGGTATTAACAAAGAATTTCTTGATTGGTTAACCGATCCTGTACAAAATGGGGGTGGTTCTTTAACAGACTTTGGATGTTATGGTGCAAATTTATCGACCTGGCTGCAACACGGTAAAAGACCAATATCGGTAACAGCAGTTACGCAACAGCTTCAGCATGAAAATAATCCGAAAGTTGAAGATGAAGCAACGATCATTCTTACGTATGACAGCTCAACGGCTATCATCCAGGCATCCTGGAACTGGCCCATTGGAAGAAAGGATCTGGAAGTGTATGGACTGACGGGGGTTTTATATTCGGATAATAGAAATACATTGAGAGTCAGAATCGCAGAAGGATACGATCAATACCAGGAAGAAAAGTTTGAACTTCCGGAACGTGAAAATCCGCTCAACGATCCGTTTGCCTTGTTAAAAGCTGTCATCCGAAAAGAAATTGGTTTAACTCCATTTGATCTTTCGTCTCTCGAAAATAATATGCTGGTTGTGGAGATATTGGAGGCAGCTCGGAAAAGCGCAAAGTCCGGTAAAACCATCAGGCTTTCAAAATAATATCAGGTGAAAATATTTTCACCTGATCCAATTATTTCTATCGCTTATTACCAGAGATAGAGTAAATCAATTTTCCTTTTTGTCTTCTCGAGCTTTAAACCCATATCGGTAAGCACCTTAGTAAGTGTTTCAGGGTCTTCCGGCTGAAACGAAAATTTAATATCAAATTTTGATGGGTTACGGGTTTCATCTACAACCGGAAGATTGCTCGTACCGAATGTTTCCAGGTAAGCAGCCAGATCGGCAAGCGTCATGGATTGCTGATCAACTTCTCCGTGACGGGCGTAGTAAGTCTTTTCACCTGATGTATTCAACGGAATCTTTTTTACTTTT
>CAZHQP010000451.1:0-2055 GCA_964534735.1 uncultured Roseivirgaceae bacterium | reverse complement strand
CCAGCCTGGGAACGGGCCTTACTTAAAATAAAAAGTCTTTCCGAAAATAAAACTGCCAATCCAAAACCTAAACGCAAAATGAATATCCTGTTTATTATCCTGATCGTAATTGCTGCAATTATCGCACTCCCGCTGATCATTGCCTTGTTTGTTAAAAAAGAATACCGGATCGAAGAAAAGATTTCCATTAACAAATCAGCTTCAGAAGTTTTTAGCTATGCAAAGCTTATTAAAAACCAGGAACATTACAGTAAATGGGTAATGGCCGATCCGAACATGAAGAAAACGTTAACCGGAACAGACGGTACAGTCGGCTTTATCTATGCCTGGGAAAGTGAAGATAAGGGTGTCGGGCAAGGTGCTCAGGAAATCACTGCGCTTACGGAGAACAAGAAGATCAGTACAGAGATCCGGTTCATCAAGCCGTTCGAAGGTACGGGTTATGTAACCATGCTGACGGATTCAACCGGCACGAACGAAACCGGTGTTACATGGATCATGGAAGGTAAAAGCAAATATCCAATGAACATCACGAACCTGTTTATGGGGAAGATGCTGCACAAAGACATGGCCATCAGCTTACAGAATTTGAAGAACAATCTTGAAAAGAACAATTGATATGCGGATGCAGAATTACAAATCGGTTGATGAGTATTTGAAGGCACAGCCAGCCAACGTAAGGGCCGCGCTGGAAAAGCTTCGCGCACAGATCAAGGCTGCTGCTCCTAAAGCAGAAGAAAGCATCAGCTACGGAATGCCTGCTTACAAACACAAAGGCGCGCTGGTTTACTTTGGGGCATTCAAAGATCATTGCAGCTTTTTCCCGGGCAGCTCTTCTATCCTGGCCAACAAGGAAGGATTAAAGGAATTCAAGATCTCGAAAGGCACGATTCAGTTTACTCCGGAGAAACCACTTCCTGCTGCACTGATCAAAAGCATTGTAAAAGAACGCGTAGCAGAAAATGAAACCCGCGAAGCGCTGAAAGCGATGAGCAAGCCCGCGAAGAAGATAGCAAAAAAGAAAGCAACCAAATCCAAAACCCGATAACATGAAAACATTAAAAAGTATTGGCGCTGTACTGGCCGGTATACTAACCCTGGTGATCTTATCAGTCGTTACCGATATGATCCTTGAATCAACTGGTGTATTTCCTCCGCCTAACCAAGGACTTCATGTTACATGGATGCTCGCGCTTGCATTGATTTATCGCTGCATCTATCAGGTTCTTGGCGGCTACATAACCGCATCCTTAGCGCCCGATAAACCGATGAAGCTCATTCACATCATGGCTATTATCGGGGTGGTGATGAGTGTGATTGGCGTAATCGTGGGCTGGGACCTTTCTGATCATTGGTATCCGATAACGCTGGCAATCCTCGCCTATCCTACCGTTTGGCTTGGCGGAAAGCTTCTAACCAAAAATAGTAACGCTTAATATCTAACGTCTAAAATCTTAAGTCTAAAATCTAATAAATATGGTCAAACAAAAAATCTTAACCTGCTTGTGGTTTGATAATCGCGCAGAAGAAGCTGTAGGGTTTTACACGTCACTTTTCAAGAATTCAAAAATCACCAGCACACTTCCCGGCCCGGACGGAAAAGCTATTGCGGTAAACTTTGTACTGGATGGAGTTAAGTTCCAGGCATTGAACGGCAATCCGAATTTTAATTTTACAGAAGCGACTTCCCTGTCGGTTGATTGCGAGACACAAGCCGAAGTGGACGAGCTGTGGAGCAAGCTTACAGCCGATGGAGGTGAGGAATCGATGTGTGGCTGGCTGAAAGACAAGTACGGCTTGTCGTGGCAGATCGTACCGAATGGAATCTATGACCTGTTCACAAGTCCTGACCGGGATAAGGCAAATCGCGCCATGCAGGCCATGATGAAAATGCGCAAGCTGGACATCGCAAAGCTGAAAGCAGCCTTTAACGGATAATGAAAGGGCTTACATTAAACATGAAGATCATGGCAACACGAATATTTATAAATCTTCCGGTAAAAGATCTCAAGAAGTCAATCAGCTTCTTTACACAATTGGGCTTCAGCTTCAATC
>CAZHQP010000450.1:0-2062 GCA_964534735.1 uncultured Roseivirgaceae bacterium | reverse complement strand
ATCACAAACATTCAAGACTGCGTCCACCAATCCGGCTGAAACGTTGCGGGCAGAATAAATCAGATTTATCAAGAAACAAAAAAGACCGGTTGATGGCCGGTCCTTTTTATTTCAATCATCTGATATCTTAGAAAGGATACTTCCCTTTCTCAATTACATAATCTGCCACTTTTCTGCGGGCATTCTTCAAATTATATGGATCGATCTTGGTAAAACGTTTCAGTCCAAGCAACATCAATCGTAATTCATCGCCTTCTGCGAACGCATAAATTGCCTGCTTGCCGGCTGATGCCGCCTTTTCAATTGCATCATGCAGGTAAATGATTGCCATTTCCTTTTCGATCTCACAGGCCTTTTCTCCACGCTGACCAATCAGTTTTTCAACCCGCAGTAAAACAGATTCGGCAACATAGCCTTCAATCAGCATATCCGCCAGGTTCATGAGTACTTCCTGTTCATCGGAAAGCTTCATCATAAATTTTTGAACCGCTGCTCCGGCTGCCATCAATCCCGCTTTCTTCAGATTCGCCAGTGCTTTCTTTTCTTTCACAAACAATCCTTCTTCATCGCCTGCGCCAAAATCAGGGATGCCCATCAATTCTTTCTGAACAGCCATCGCAGGGTTCATTACGTCAAGTGTTCCTTTCATGGCGCGTTTCAAAATCATGTCAACTGTTAAAAGACGATTGATCTCATTGGTTCCTTCAAAAATCCGGTTGATACGCGCATCGCGATACGCTCTGTCCATCGGACCTTCAGCAGAGAAGCCCATTCCGCCATAAATCTGTACACCTTCATCCGTAACGAAGTCCAGCACTTCTGATCCATGAACTTTCAAGATTGCGCATTCAATCGCAAACTCTTCAAGTGCTTTTAATCTTGATTTTGCAGAATCCAGTCCGCTTGCCAGAAACGCGTTATATGCATCATCGATATTCTGGCTTGCGCGATAGTGTGCAGATTCAGATGCATAGATCTTCACGGCACATTCTGCAATTTTATGTTTGATGGCACCAAAGGTTGACAGTGATACGCCAAACTGTTTACGCTCTTTTGAATAGTTAACGGCTTTACTTAATGTGGCTTTTGATCCACCAATCGCAGCAATACCAAGCTTGATCCGGCCAATATTTAAAATGTTCACTGCGATCTTGAAACCATTCTCGCGTTCGCTCAACATGTTTTCAACAGGCACTTTACAATCGTTGAAGAAAATCTGGCGGGTGGATGAGCCTTTGATACCCATCTTCTTCTCTTCTTCATTCATGGTAATTCCACCAAACGATTTCTCTACAATAAAGCCAGTCAGGTTTTTATCGTTATCAATCTTCGCAAATACAACATAGATATCGGCAAAGCCACCATTCGTAATCCACATCTTCTGACCGGTGATCAAATAGTGCTTTCCATCAGCGCTCAGTACAGCTTTTGTTTTTCCTGAGTTTGCATCTGATCCAGAGTCTGGTTCAGTTAAGCAATACGCTGCCTTCCATTCACCGCTTGCAAGCTTGGGAATATACTTTTGCTTTTGCGCTTCATTGCCATAATACAGAATTGGCAACGTGCCAATACCTGTGTGTGCCGATACCGCGACCGCGACAGAATGGCCAGCTCCCAAAACCTCTGCAACAAGCATCGATGTATTGAAATCCATTCCGAAACCGCCAAGTTCCTGCGGAACTGAAGTTCCTAGCAAACCCAGTTCACCTGCTTTATCCAGTATCTCTGGCATCAACTTCGGGTTTTTCATCGAATCGATTTCATCCAGCTTCGGCCAGACTTCTTTCGCCAGGAAATCTTCGCACTGCTGACGAATCATTTTTTGTTCTTCATTGAAATCTTCCGGAGTGAAAATCTCACTCGCCTGGGTTTCGCGAATTAAAAACTCTCCGCCCTTTATTGCTTTTTTTTCTGTTGTTGTATTCATGAGTATACGTAAGTATTAAGATGTTAGACATAAGACTCTTGGCGCAGAGTTTTAATCAAGCCAAAAATCATTTTTTGTGTTTCAGATAGTTTAGAAGTTAATGTTACTAGGTGATCTTCTTCTAGCAAATGAAGA
>CAZHQP010000449.1:0-2112 GCA_964534735.1 uncultured Roseivirgaceae bacterium | reverse complement strand
CCAAAAAAGTCTTACTGAATGTATTGGTTCGATCAGTCACATACTCTATTCTATACTCTTCATCAATTACCCCGCCTTCCTGGGTGATCTTATGATTCCGGTTAAAGCCTGTTGCAAGCAGCATTTCCTTTGTTGGGTTTGGAAGCAGATCGCCTGCCAGTTGCCAGAGTGCAAACTTATCGAACGAATAATTTTCATTGAACGCATGAATCACCCAGTCCCGCCATGGCCACATTGTACGCAAGCCATCATCCTGGTAGCCGTGCGAGTCGGCATACCGTGCTGCATCAAGCCACGGAATCGCCATGCGTTCACCATAATGTTTACTGGCGAGCAATTCATCGACAACTTTTTCATATGCCGTAGCTGATTTATCAGTCAGAAATTTTTGTTGCTGTTCAATCGTTGGTGGCAATCCGGTAAGATCAAGACTTACCCGTTTAAGTAATCGTTCCTTATCAGCCGGCTCATTCGGTTCAAGTCCGCGTGATTCCATTTGGAAAAGAACAAAGTTGTCGATCTCATTAACCGGCCATTCTTCATAATTGGTTTCAGGAATTGCACGCGGCTGCGGCTTTACAAAGGCCCAATGACGCTGATACTTTGCGCCCTGATCAATCCATTTCTTGATCAGCTTAATCTCAAATTCATTAATGGTAAGATTTGAATTGGCTGGCGGCATAGCGAGTGATGTATCCGCAGTTGCAAGCCGTAGATAAAGCTCAGAATGCTTTGGGTCACCCGGAACAATAACATGCTCTTGTGGATTATCCTTTAATGCTGCAAACAAGCCTTCTTCCGTGTCGAGTCGAAGATTAGCCTTGCGATGATTGGCATCCGGACCGTGACATTTAAAACACCGGTCAGAAAATATCGGGCGAATGTGAAAATTATAATCCACTACATCAGGCATCACTTCTCCGGTTTGATCCGAAGAACGATTAATCCACCATAAGCTTCCCTGAACAATGATCGTAATAAGCGTAATTACGGTCAGGATCTTTACCCAGATGGACTTAGAAAGGTTATTCATAATCAGGTTCAGGAAGTGAAAGTTATTAAATTCCTGAAGCATGAGCGAAATCGTTTGCGTAAATTTTAGGCGGTAATTCCTGAATTTGCTAAGTTCACTTAAACTGAGTTTTCATGAGCATGTCTAAAACTTCCCGCAGAGATTTCCTTCGGATTACAGCCTTAAGCGGTGCTGCATTCACACTCCCTTCATTCAATATCATCAGCAGACCCGTGCTGGAAGATCAGGTTATCGGTCATGGTGATTTTAAATACAAAGTTCACAAATCATGGGGAAATCTTAACCCGGCTACCACTCCTGTCAATAATTGCCACGAAATGGTAATGGATAAGAAAGGACGCCTGATCATGATCACGGATGAAACGAAGAACAACATCATCATCTATGATAAATCCGGTAAGCTGATTAAAACCTGGGGAACTGAATTTCCGGGTGGCCATGGCTTAACGTTGCATGATGAAGGCGGTGAAGAAGTATTATTCATATGCGATTATGAAAAAGGGCGCGTTGTAAAAACAACACTCGATGGAAAAATTCTGATGGAGCTTCCGAATCCAAAAAATATTAATGTTTATACAGCCGATCAAAGCTATAAGCCAACTGAAAGCTGCATTGGTCCGAATGGCGATATCTACGTAGCCGATGGATACGGTTCGCAATACGTTCTTCATTTTAATTACAAAGGAGAATTCATCCGGAAGTTTGGCGGGCCGGGCGATGGCGATTCAAACTTCAGCACGGTTCATGGAGTATGCATCGATTATCGGTATCCGGGCGGTCAACCTTCAATTTTATGTACCTCACGCGGACATAATTCTTTCAAACGCTTTACGCTTGACGGACATTACGTTTCAACTATTTTTCTACCAGGTGCATTTGTATGCAGACCTGTGATTGATGGCGATACATTATATTCAGGTGTGTGCTGGTCCCGGTTACGATATTTAAATCAAACCGATAATTCAGGCTTTGTAACCATTCTTGACAAGAATAGTCTGGTTGTCTCTAACCCGGGCGGTACAAAGCCAGTGTATGCAAACGATAAATTACAGCTTATGGTACAGGAAACACCTGTGTTT
>CAZHQP010000448.1:0-2117 GCA_964534735.1 uncultured Roseivirgaceae bacterium | reverse complement strand
CAACAGTGTTTTAATGATCGCAAAGTAATTGGCATTGATTCAACTGATATCATCTGGGGTTTGGGCTCATTTCATTGCTTAAGTCAGCAAGAGCCTGCAGTTTAGTATGTGTTGTCTTAAATCTTTTTTTGGTTGGCTGGGCGCAATGTGTGTTGTATGCTTAAGTCATGCTCAGACAAATGACCATGCACATACCCAAATTGTAAAAACAGATACGGTTAATATAAAAAGCATTCCGCAGGAAGAACACGCCCTGCTCGGAGCAACACACATTACCATACGCTATTCAGCACCTGCTGTGCGTGGAAGGATTATCTGGGGCGGATTAGTCCCGTACAATGAAGTTTGGGTAACGGGTGCCCATCGCGCCACTTCTTTTGAAATTGATCGGGATATCAGCATGGATGGAAAGAAAGTCCCTGCCGGTAAGTATGCAATCTTCACGATTCCCGGGAAAGAAAAATGGTTTTTCATTCTGAACAGAAAATGGGATCAGCATCTTGCTGATGAATATGAGCAAAAAGATGACATACTAAGATTTGAAGTCACTCCGCGTACAATATCTTCCCTTCAGGAAAGGTTAAATTATACAATTACAGAACTTTCGGATACCGAAGCAGTTCTTTCCATCAGTTGGGAGAAGATAAAAGTTAACATCCCTCTTAAGCTTAATTCAAATTGAACGATCGCAAGCATTACGCAGCCGCCATTTCAGCATTTGTGGTCTGGGGATTTTTTTCATTGCCCCTTCGGGCACTGAAAGACTATACGGCTGGCGAGATTTTATATTTCAGAATTGTTTCCTCGGTTATTATTCTATTGGTAATAATTCTGGGTTTTCGAAAGGCGCAATTAAAAGAAGACATAAAAACACTAAAAGCATTTTCTTCACGGGAGCGAAACCGGATCATCATACTAACATTGGGCGGTGCAACGTTATTGATGGTTAACTGGCTGATCTTTATCTATGTAATCAACGCCATCAACATTAAAACGGCTTCCTTCTCATACTTTATATGCCCTGTGCTGACGGCAGTTCTCGCAAATTTTCTATTGAAGGAAAGGCTTACCCCTTTACAATGGTCAGCCGTTCTGCTTTGTGTGTTAAGCTGTGTATTGCTTGGGCTCAACTCGGTACTTGAATTAGGATACAGCTTCGCAGTCGCTATTTCGTATGCATTATACCTGGTATCGCAGCGCAAGAACAATGGATTTAACCGGCTTAACATTCTGGCTGTTCAAATGATCTTTGCATTCAGTGTGCTCAGCCTGGGGTATCCGTTATTGGTAGCTGATGTTCCGGCTACGTTTCATTTTTATGGCTTGATTATTTTAGTAGCGGGTGTATTTACTGTATTACCGCTTTTCCTGAACCTGTACGCACTAAATCGCATTAACTCAGCTACGGTAGGCATCCTGCTGTACATTAATCCAATGATGAATTTTGCTATTGCGTTTCTGGTGTTCCACGAAACGATCACACAGCTTCAGTTGATCGCATACGGCATCATTTTGATTGCATTAGTAGTATTCAATTATACACCGCTAAAGAACCTGGTGGTACGAAATTAAAGTACAAGCAAGCGGTTAGGCCGTTACCGATCTTACAGAAACTTCAGCCACTTTATATTGGGATTGTTTCCTTTGTATGCCGAATACCACTTGCACAGAAAATACAGAAGAATCACATCAGCAATAAATACTGCATACAGCAATCCCAGGCTCCAGCGCTGATCTGGAGGAACGGATGTATAAGGAGCAGTTAAAAACCATTCCTGGTGCATAACACCGTCACGAATGAGCTGTACTGCAAGTGCGCTGATATGAATAATAAGTATGTGCGCCAGGTAGTAGAACATGGGTACCTTTCCGAATATAACCAGGATTTTAGCAAATGCATTTTTTGCTTTTTCAGCCGCGGGCACCAACAGGATAATTGGTCCAAGTGTCATTAACAGGAACAATTGCGAAGCTGGGTATTTAGCCTGATTCAATAGTTTAAAAACGAAAGGAAACTGAGGACCGTTTGGATTAGCAGGGGTAGGGTTGAGTAAGATTAATGCACTTCCGGCAACAATAAATAATGCAATTGCCGAAATGCCAATTCTGATACAGAT
>CAZHQP010000447.1:0-2126 GCA_964534735.1 uncultured Roseivirgaceae bacterium | reverse complement strand
GTTTGCTCTTTGTATTTCATTGCTTTTTTATGCGGGCTGCTCAGGAGGTGATGAACCGAAGCCCTTCGATTGCAGGGAGAGTGATCTGGCTATAAGCCTGGCTACAGACGGTGATATCGACCCGACAAGCTGCTCAGCCAATGACGGAAGTATTTTGGTACAGGCTGCCGGAGGCAAGGAGCCTTATAAATTTGCGATCGGAACGGAAGCCTTTACGAACAGTGCGTTGTTTTCAAACCTGGGTCCGGGAACTTTTTCTTTATCCGTTCAGGATGCGAACAAGTGTATTAAGAAATTCAATGTTGTTCTCATTGCTCCGGGTGCGCCAACCGTAGAAGTTGTTAAGACGGAAGATACCAACTGTACATCTCCTTTCAACGGTACCATTACGGTAAATGCTTCAGGCGGATCAGGAACCTATCAATACAAACTTGATGCGGGAGCATTTGGTACAGATCCTGTATTTACAGGCTTAAAAGCAGGTTCTCATACGATTGCGGTTAAAGACGAAGCAGAATGCATCGTTACAGTTACTACATCAGTTGCAAAAGGCAATACCGGGATCACATATGTTGATGATATACTTCCGATATTCCAGGCTAAGTGTCAATTTTCAGGCTGCCATCCGGATAATGGAGACTGGTTTACCTATTCTGTTGCGAAAGCACACGCGGCAGATATAAAAAGTTTAACCTCAAGCGGTGCCATGCCGAAAGGTGGCGGTTCCGGCAAGGGTGGACCTTTATCTGCAACCCAGATTGCCAGGATTGCCTGCTGGGTAGATGATGGCGCTCCGGAAAACTAACGAATGTATTATACTTGCTGCTATGCTACGACCCCTTTACTTGTGTGCTGCGTTTTTGCTGATTACGATTTTCTTTCTGGAAGCCTGTTCAGGCAATGATGAGCCATCAGCCTTTGATTGTTCAACCAGTGACCTGGGAGTAACCACAACAGATTCTTCTAATCCTACTGACTGTACGTCAGGCAATGGGTCCATTACTGTTTCCGGAACGGGCGGGAAGCAGCCGTATAAATTTGCGTTGAACACAGGCGTGTTTGGTAATGAAAGCAGTTTCTTAAACCTGTCAGCAGGAGATTACACCGTTCGCATTAAAGATAAAAACGGCTGTGAATCTTTTGTGGATGTATCGCTTCAGCTTCCGGGCACTGATCCGCTTACAGCGGAAGTCACGCTCACGGCCGATACAGAATGCTTCACAAATAATGGAGTGATCGAAATTGTCGCTTCAGGCGGGCAGGAACCGTATCAATATAAGCTGGGCAATGGAGTTTTTGGTACAGAATCAGTTTTTGAAGGTAAAGCTCCGGGTAATTATGCAGTATCTGTTAAAGATGCATTGAATTGTGTTTTTGTTAAAAGTGTAACAGTTGCAAAGGGCGATTCTCAAACGAGCCTTACGTCTGACATTGAGCCGATTATTGATGAGAACTGTGCCATACCCGATTGTCATGCCGGTTCTGAGTCACCCGATTTAAGGACTAAGGCAGCGATCAGAACGCATGCAGCAAACATTAAGAAATTAACGCAAAGCGGTGAAATGCCAAGAGAAGAGACATTAACGGCTGAACAAAAGGCTTTGATTGCGTGCTGGGTTGATGAAGGCGCAAAAGATAATTAATAAATGAAGTGGTTTTTATTTTGGGGTTTGTTTTGGGTGGTGGCGCTCGAGGGTACTGCACAGAAATATGTTGCAGAAAAGAGCTCCATCACCTTTTTTTCTGATGCGCTGATTGAAGATATAAAAGCTACAAACACGAAAGGGGCGAGCATTTTCAATGTTCAGAATGGCGATCTTGTTTTTTCAGTTCCGGTACGCGAGTTTCAATTTGAGAAGAGATTGATGCGGGAACACTTTAATGAAAAGTACCTGGAGTCAGATAAATATCCGAAGGCTACCTTTTCCGGCAAGCTTTTAAACTTTGATGCTTCCCAAAAGAATAGTCAATCAGTTAAGGCAACGGGCAAGCTCACCATTCACGGAGTTACAAAAGAAGTTGAGATTAACGGTACCGCTGTATCGGAGGAAAAAATAAAATTAACGTCAAAATTTATGGTCCGGCTGGCAGACTATAAAGTTGAAATTCCACAACTTATGTTTCAG
>CAZHQP010000446.1:0-2128 GCA_964534735.1 uncultured Roseivirgaceae bacterium | reverse complement strand
TATATTTTTAAGCGTTTAAGTCCGAAAATTAGGAAAAGCTTTTTACATTCAGACGCTAAACCGAAAGCCTTCATGAAAACCGTTAAATTCTTAGTCTCCTTTGTGATTTGTGCCGCTCTTATCTACGGCCTCGACAATCGCTGGGTGATCAAGAACTCTCCTGTTCCGCCCATGGGCCGATTTCTTGATCCCATGCATGGCTTCTGGCAAAACATTGACTCAAGGGATGTAAAGTCGAAACAGCTTGATGTGACCGGATTAAAGGACAAGGTCATGATCACGTACGACAGCCTTCACATTCCGCACATCTTTGCCACCAACAATGAAGATCTTTATCTGACACAAGGTTATGTTACGGCAGCCGACAGGCTGTGGCAAATGGAATTTCAAACGCATGCAGCGGCAGGGCGAATTTCAGAAATCCTGGGGATTGGCCCGGAAGGCCGAATACTGGATTACGACCGGGGCCAGCGCAGGTCAGGCATGGTTTACGGGGCTCAGCATGCACACGACCTGATGATGGAAGATGAAACATCGCGGATGATTGTTGAGAAATATACTGAGGGCATCAATCAGTACATCGCATCGCTGACCTATGAAGACCTCCCGATTGAATACAAACTTCTTGACTATAAACCTGAATCCTGGACAACGTTAAAGTGTGCACTTCTCCTGAAAAGTATGGCGCAGACGCTAAACATGGGAGATAAGGATATTGAAATGACGAACGCATTAAGATTATTTGGCAAAGAAACGCTTGAGTTGCTCTATCCTGATCGCGAACCAAATACTGACCCGATTGTAAACAATCCAGGTAACTGGAGGTTTGCACCAACTAAACTGGATTCTATTCCAATGGCTGTGCCGGATGAATTGATCAACATTAAAAAATTGCCACCCTCCGATCCTACCACCGGAAGCAATAACTGGGCGGTTAGTGGAAGCAAAACAAAAACCGGTTCTCCTATTCTTTGCGGAGATCCACATCTAAATCTTTCTTTGCCCTCTATCTGGTACGCAATTCAACTACATGGGCCCGATGTGAACGTGATGGGCGCTTCATTACCGGGTGCTCCCGGGGTTGTGATCGGGTTTAACGATTCCATCGCCTGGAGTGTAACGAATGCGCAGCGTGATCTGGTAGACTGGTTTAAGATCACCTATGAGAATAGCTCAAGAGATAAGTATTTACTGGACGGAGAATGGAAATCGACAACAAAAGTTGTTGAGCAATTTAAGGTACGAAATGCAGAAGTGTTTTATGACACGGTTGTTTATACACATTGGGGACCAGTCACATACGACCGGTCATATCGCTCGGAAGATCAGTTAAGCAACTATGCATTCCGGTGGATGTCGCATGATGGCTCACAGGAGCTTGTGACATTCTATAAATTAAACCGTGCCAAAAATCATGCTGACTACATGGAGGCACTCAACACATTCGGTACGCCTGCGCAAAACTTTGTATTTGCATCCGTATCGGGAGATATAGCCATGCGCATCCAGGGCAAGTACCCGGTGAGAAGAAAGAACGAAGGGAAGTTTGTGCTGGACGGAAGCAAAAGCTCCAACGGCTGGAAAGCAATTATTCCCAATGAGCAAAATGTGATGTATAAAAATCCGTTACGCGGGTTTGTCAGCTCAGCCAATCAATACCCTGCTGATTCAACCTATCCCTATTACATAACTGCAGTGAACTGGGAAGCATATCGTAACCGGAGAATTAACCAGGTGTTGCGTGAGTCAAGCACCATTTCGGTTGAGGATATGATGAAGCTCCAGGGCGATAACTATAATCTTAAAGCAGCTGAGAGTTTACCTTTGTTTTTAAGTCAGCTCGACACCACAAGCTTTACAGCAGATGAAAAGGTTATCTACAACGCATTGAAGTCATGGGATTATTTTAATACAGCAAGTTCAGAAGCTGCTTCGTATTATGAAGCATGGTGGGACCGGCTCGCTCCGATGATATGGGATGAAATGGACAAAAGTGATGTTACGCTCAATCGCCCGACAACATACAATACCATTAAGCTGATCAAGGAAAAGCCTGACCTGAGCTTTTTTGATATTACCGAAACAAATGAAAAAGAAACAGCAAAAGAAGTTCTTCAACTATCGTTTA
>CAZHQP010000445.1:0-2138 GCA_964534735.1 uncultured Roseivirgaceae bacterium | reverse complement strand
CGTATTGTTCTTCCCGAAGGTACTGAAGAAAGAACGCTTCGTGCTGCCGACAAATTATTGGCAGACGGTGTTGCTTCTATTATTTTGATTGGAAATAAGATGGAAATCAGTCGACTGGCTGCTTCTTATGGATTGAAAAATATTGATCTTGCTACGATTGTAGACCCCCTGAATCATGAAAAGAAGGCGGCTTATGCCGATTTGCTTTTTCAGTTGAGGCAAAAGAAGGGAATGACTCCCGAAAAGGCTGCTGTTTTAGTAGAGAATCCATTGTATCTGGGTTGTCTGATGATAAAAGCAGGAGATGCGGATGGAGAAATTGCCGGAGCTCAAAATACAACAGGGGACGTGTTGAGACCTGCTTTGCAGATTGTAAAGACTGCTCCGGGTATTAGCTGTGTTTCGGGAGCTTTCCTGATGTTTTTGAAAGATAAGTCCTATGGCAACGATGGTCTTTTGGTATTTGCTGATTGTGCTGTAATGCCTAACCCAACTGCTGCAGAACTTGCACAGATTGCTGTGTCAACTGCACAGACAACCCGTGACATCGTAGGGGCGGATCCTAAGGTAGCTATGCTAAGTTTCTCAACGAAAGGAAGCGCATCTCACGAGATGGTTGATAAAGTTGTGGAAGCAACCCGCCTTGCAAAAGAGATGGCTCCCGATTTGAAAATTGATGGTGAGTTACAGGCTGATGCAGCGATCGTAGATGTAGTTGCCGCTCAAAAAGCACCGGGAAGCGAGATTGCAGGCAAAGCCAACGTATTGGTTTTCCCTACGCTTGAAGTGGGAAATATTGCTTATAAGCTGGTTCAGCGTCTGGCCGGTGCACAGGCAGTGGGACCTATCCTCCAGGGAATTGCAGCCCCGGTAAACGACCTTAGCAGAGGTTGTTCTGTTGATGATATATATAAAATGGTTGCTATCGCTGCCAATCAGGCGATCGGGTTAAAAGCATCGGCAAAATAAGAAACTGAATAACAAAAATAAAGATCATGATAATTTTAGTATTGAATTGCGGTAGTTCATCGGTAAAATACAAGCTGTTTGATATGGCTAAACAGGAGGTGATGGCTCAGGGTGGTGTGGAAAAGCTTGGCTTACCCGGATCATTTCTGAAATTTACTTTGCCTAGCGGCGAAAAGGTAGTTTTAGAAAAAGAGTTGCCGGAGCATAATGTGGCAATCCAGTTTATTTTGAGTACACTTACAGACAATAAATATGGATGTCTCAAATCATTGAATGAAATCGATGCCGTTGGTCACCGTGTAGTTCATGGGGGCGAAAAGTTCAGCAGCAGTGTGCGTATCACCAATGAGGTGATCGGTAAGGTTGTTGAATGTATTGATTTGGCTCCATTACATAACCCGCCCAACTTGAAAGGTATTCGTGCCATGGACGCAATTATACCGGGTATTCCTCAGGTAGCTGTTTTTGATACGGCTTTCCACCAGACTATGCCAGATTATGCTTATATGTATGGTTTACCTTATTCTCTTTACAAGAAGTACGGTATCCGTCGTTACGGCTTCCATGGAACCAGTCACCGTTTTGTTTCTCAACATGCGTGCGATGTGCTTGGTGTTCCTTATGAAAAACAGCGTATTATCACTGCTCACATCGGTAACGGTGGTTCAATTACTGCCATTAAAGATGGAAAGAGTATTGATACTACCATGGGACTTACTCCGGTTGAAGGACTGTTGATGGGTACTCGTTGTGGCGATGTGGATGCAGGTGCTTTGTCTTTCATCATGGATAAAGAAGGGCTGAACGCTGCCGGATTGTCTGATCTGATTAACAAACAGAGTGGTGTGATGGGACTTTCAAGCATTTCGTCTGATATGCGTGAGATTGAAGCTGCGATTGAAGATGGCGACAAGAAGGCTATTTTGACCATGAATGTATACAATTATCGCATCAAGAAGTATATCGGTGCCTATGCAGCCGCTTTGGGTGGTTTGGATCTCCTTATATTTACAGGCGGTGTAGGTGAAAACCAATGGTCTACACGTACGGCTGTTTGTCGCGAGATGGAATTCATGGGCATCAAACTTGATGAAGCTAAGAACGACCATATGCGTGGACAAGAGATGATTATCAGTACGCCCGACAGTAAAGTGACGGTAATGGTTGTT
>CAZHQP010000444.1:0-2142 GCA_964534735.1 uncultured Roseivirgaceae bacterium | reverse complement strand
TAGAAGGCATAAACAATTGTGATAACGAATAATAGGGCCAAAGCCCAGCGGAGAATTGAGTGAAAATTGACGACAAAATTATACATAGCAATAAAAGTTATTTCAAAAGTAACATTGGGCGCTCTTTAAAGTTCAGGAAATTTTCGAAAAAAATCCATTACATAACTTACTGTGGCTCGAAAGTTGATTTTAGACTAAAAACACCAACGCCCATGAATTTTTTAACACAAAATTTAAGATATTGCTGGCTATCAGTGTCCATTATTTTAAGCCTGAACTTTTCGGTTTTTTCTCAAAAAATCAGGAGATTGAAAGGTGTGGAAATTGAATCCATAAATTTTATTCTTGATAGTAATTATATCCGTCTGCCGGGTTATCCATTCCCATTGGCCTTAAAGGTGGTTTCGCGGGATCATGGAGTACTTTATACAAAAGGACTTGGTGGTGGCAACCTTAAATGGACAAACTTTGATATTTCAGTTAAAGGTGGAACTTTTTTCAATGGCAAAGTCACTATCTCTCCTCTTCTTTACCCCGGTGATTATATTGAAGTTATTGCTACCAGTAAAAATATACCGGCATTTAAAACTTCTCAGATTATCCGGCTGAATTATGTTCGGAACCTGAATCTGTTTCCTTTAAGTTCTTTTAATAAAATACCCGGTGAACGCTTTAATTTTGGCATGAAATTAAAATATGACAATGGATGCAGCGAGACTGTAACTTCATGGAATCAGAATTATAAGCTGATGAATTCGTTAAAGTTTGAATTTTCACCCATAGGTGGACGGGTCAGAAATAACAGTTTTTTTATTGATCCGGACTTTGAAAATATTCCTCAGCACAGAATATCACTTTACGGCAATACTCCAAAGGGTTTATATGCATGCGATTCCCTGGGATTTACGCTGGATTACCGTGGCGATTTCAGGTACTATACCGAAGCCTCTGATGGATATGATGGAAGAAACGGGTGCGATGGCTCCAATGGTTCCGACGGATCGGAATCGGGAAACGGTGATGACGGTTCTCATGGATCTTGTGGTGAGAATGGTGGCTTTGGAGATGATGGTTATGCTCTGGAAGTATTTTGCGATGCTTATTTCGATTCAATTGTGCAATCAACATTATTATATGTAGAAGTTAAAAATCCTGAACTGGGTACTTTGAAAAAGTACCTTGTAAACACCGAGGGAGGCTCTGTTCAGATTGTTAGTGCCGGAGGTGATGGTGGCGACGGCGGCAGAGGAGGTTCAGGGGGCAATGGTGGTCGAGGTGGAGACGGTAAAAAATATACCAGAGAACTGCGGGATACTTCTGGTGTTAAGTATATAACCTGTCAGGAAAAAGGCGGAAATGGCGGAAAAGGAGGTCATGGTGGTAACGGCGGATATGGAGGAAGTGGTGGTCGAGGTGGTATAATAGATATTTTTTATACTCCCCATGCAAAACCTTATTTATTTTGCATTAAAGCAACTTGTCCCGGAGGATCATGGGGTAGTGGAGGCTCAGGAGGAAGTGGCGGCAGTGGTGGTGGTAGTGGCTCTCCAGGAGGAAGCAGCGGTTCAGCAGGTTCGTCAGGCTCTTCGCCTTTTTCAGGTCACAGTGGCGATCCGGGAATTATAAACTGGCACCTCACTGATGAATGAGGGGCTAAAACCTGGTTTCGAAGCCTTTGTAGTTTCTGATTTCACCTTTATTGACTTCAACTTTTTCAACAATTGCATGTTCCGGTCCATGGTGACACCATTGGATAAACTCGTCCATTGTGTGATCCTCACCTTCCACTTCAATATAAACTGATTCATCGGGTAAATTCTTTATGTAGCCCGACAGCCCAAGATTCCGGGCTAGTGATTTCGCATTGTACCTGAAACCTACTCCCTGAACCCTGCCTCTAATGACCATCTGAACATTTCTCATGATTATTTTTTTTTCATCAAACGCTCAATATCCTCAGGTTGTTTAGGAATTTCGGCCGAAAGTACTTCATTACCATCGTTGGTAATTAAAATATCATCTTCAATGCGAATGCCAATATTCGCATACTTTTTAAAAACTGGAGCCACTTTGCTTACATAAGCATCAAGGTCTGCTTTGGGTACATTCTCGTAAATAATATAGATAAAATCGAGCATGGCC
>CAZHQP010000443.1:0-2144 GCA_964534735.1 uncultured Roseivirgaceae bacterium | reverse complement strand
AGTTTATCCTCTAAGCGGGAATTGGGACTGGATTTGTTTCTCGCCCAAAAAATTTAAAGCACCTGATCCTTCGATTTATAAACAAGCAAATGAGCTCAAAGTAATCGTTTATAATAAGAGTGATTTCAATTGGGCAGAAGAGTTTGCGGCAAAAGTCAATGATTCATGCAAGTTGTACTTGCAACCCGAGTGGTCGAAAGAAAAGGAAATGCTTCCACTGATCATTGAGTATGTTAAGGCAAATCCGAAATGGGAAGTGTCACTGCAGATTCATAAGTACATGAACATTCCCTGATAGAATTACAAATGTCGAATTTTAAAATGTCGAATGCAGCCAATATTCAGCGATCAACGATTCGTCATTCTTCATTCGCAACTCGTCATTAGTCCATGACCTTACAGGATTTTAGAAATCAATTAAACACCTGGGGACGCGACCGCATTCCTTTTTTCTTTTGTGTTGATTTCGAATTACAAAAACCAATGGCATTCCAGCTTGATCGCCTTGACGATAAAACGGTACGGTTTAGTATCAATGGGTTTTCGAATTCAAATCCATTACCTATCCCCGGGGAGAGCGTTGGGGCGAGAGGTCTGAAAAAATTTCCTGTTTCATTTTCTGAATATGAAATTAAATTCAATAAAGTATTACACCATCTCAAGTATGGAGACTCATTCCTCACTAACCTTACTATAAAAACAAAAGTAGAAACACAGCAATCATTACAGGAAATATTTCATGCAAGCCACGCGAAGTATAAACTGTTATTGAACGGGCAGTTCATTGTGTTCTCACCGGAAACTTTTATCGAGATCCGTAACGGAAGAATTTTTTCGTATCCGATGAAAGGAACGATTGATGCAAGTATTGTAAATGCAGCAGAAACTATCCTGAACGATCAGAAAGAACGAGCTGAGCACATCACCATTGTTGATCTGATCAGAAATGATTTAAGCCTGGTTTCGGAAAATGTTCACGTGTCGCGTTTTCGATACATCGATAAAATAAAAACAAGTGATAAAGATCTCCTGCAAGTCAGCTCGGAGATAACCGGTACATTGCCTGCTGATTATCACGATCATCTTGGAGATATTCTGGTCTCACTTCTTCCCGCAGGATCAATCAGTGGCGCTCCAAAGCAAAAAACGGTCGAGATCATTGCCGAGGCGGAAGGCGAAAAAAGAGGCTACTACACCGGTGTATTTGGATATTTTGATGGCTCAACGCTTGACAGCGGAGTGATGATCCGGTATATCGAGCAAATCAATAATCAGTTATATTACCGGAGCGGTGGCGGCATCACTACGCAAAGCGATGCAAAAACCGAATACCAGGAAGTGATCGACAAAGTGTATGTCCCGATTGATTGAATCCATCCGGCTGCAGAACGGAAATTTTCATCGCATGCGTTATCACCAGGAACGCATGGACCGCTCTGTGAAAGAATTGTTCGGTCAGAAAAACACAATCAATCTTTTTGAAAGTCTCTTAAAAAAAAATCCGCCTAAATCAGGGCTATACAAGTGTCGCGTAGTGTATGCACAGCAAATTGAATCAATGGAATTTGCTCCGTATACGGCAAAGCCGGTTAACAACTTAAAAATTGTGTACGATCATGAGATTGAATACACGCATAAACTTGAAGACCGAAGCAAAATTGAACTGCTTTTCAATCAACGTCAATACTGCGATGATATCCTGATCGTTAAAAACGGATTTGTCACCGATTCATCGTACAGCAACATTCTTTTTTATGATGGCGGTAAATGGATCACACCTGATACACCCTTATTAAAAGGCACCATGCGTCAGTTTCTACTTGATACAGCCGAAGTGAAAGCTATCCCGATTCAGGTTCGCGATATTCCCTCCTTTAAAGCTTTTCGACTCATCAATGCCATGCTTGGATTTGATGGCCCTGAAATTGATGTATCGAAGATTGTTTTATAGTTTTAAAACATGATTCGTCTATTCATTTTAGGATGCTTGTTGCTTCCGGCAGTAACATTTGCTCAAACCGGTCTCGATACAAAATCAAAAAAGGCAACCGAGCTTTATGTGGAGGCTGATAATTTCCGGGTCCGTGGTCAGTTCCGGGAAGCAATTGAAGCGTTAAACGAGGCAATCAAAAAGGACAAAAAAT
>CAZHQP010000442.1:666-2150 GCA_964534735.1 uncultured Roseivirgaceae bacterium | reverse complement strand
ATGGTGCTTACGAAACGTTCAAAGGCTCACCTGCATCGAAAGGAATTTTCCAGTTTGATATGTGGGGTGTGAATCCGAAGAGCGGACGTTACAACTGGGAACAGTTGAAGCAGGATGTGAAGAAGCATGGCGTACGCAACTCGTTACTGGTTGCTCCGATGCCAACTGCGTCTACGTCACAGATCCTCGGTAACAACGAGTGCTTTGAGCCGTATACGTCAAATATCTACACCCGCAGAACGTTGTCGGGTGAGTTCATCATAGCGAACAAGCATTTGATGAAAGACCTGATTGAGCTTGGTTTGTGGAACGAAACCATGCGTCAGAAACTGATCGCAACAAACGGATCTGTTCAGGCAATTCCTGAAATTCCGCAGAACATCAAGGATATCTATAAAACCGTTTGGGAGATCTCTCAGAAAGCAATCATTGATATGTCAGCTGACCGCGGTGCATACATCTGCCAGTCGCAAAGCCTGAACATTCACCTGAAAGATCCGAACTTCGGCAAGCTTACTTCTATGCACTTCTATGCCTGGAAGAAAGGATTGAAAACCGGCATGTACTACCTGAGAACTCAGGCTGCAGCGGATGCGATCCAGTTTACGCTTGATAAGTCTGCCGTACAAACCCCTGCAGTTGCCGAGAAAAAATCGGTAGGTGTTGAAGAAACCGTTGCGGTAGGTCAGCAGGTGGTTTCTGTTGTTGATAATCAGCAAGCGATTCAGTACGATCAGAACCGTTCTGACATGGCCTGCTCGCTGGATAACCCGGATGCCTGCGAGGCGTGCGGTAGTTAATCAGATCTAATCAATCATACAAAAGCCCGGTCAGTGATCGGGCTTTTTTTTTGTTTGTAACTATTCTCCCCAGCGCTTAAGCTCTTTTGAGTTCACTTCAATTTTCGTAAAATCAAAAGTGAATACCTTATCTGCACTTTGCCGGATAATTACGTGCAACGGTAATTTTCTACCCGCCATCACTGTCCAATTCTCATACGAAAAAGTAATTTGCTCGGTAGTATCACCCGGATTCCGCATGGTGATCGATTGAATTTCAGGCGCATCTTCCCGAAATAAAATTTCTACCGGATTATTTAACTCGTCCAGCGCATTGACTTTTAGCTGACCTGATACAGCTTTCGGTTCACTGAACTCATGGTAGCGCTTTTTCAGATCAATCAGGATCAAATGAAACTCATGACTCTTCAAAGCCACCATTACTTCTTTGCCAAAAGAGCTTCCAACCGAATCATTCACGATTTGAAAGGCGCTATCGCCAATAATCACTGCTTCAAATGGATCATTGCTATAGCTAAACGTCTGTTTGAAATAGGTGTAGTCAGGCGCGGAATGCACAATCGTTTTATAAGTTCCTTTTGGACCCTTACATTCGGCTTCTGTTACAAAATTCCGGATGGTGTCTCCGTTTGTAATGGCCCCGATGGAGCTGTTGATTAATTCTTCTGTTGATGTATTTCTCGC
>CAZHQP010000442.1:0-628 GCA_964534735.1 uncultured Roseivirgaceae bacterium | reverse complement strand
TTTGTGGGCTAACGCAGAAATACAGTCGTAGTTTCGCAAAAAACCTGAATCCCGTATTCTTCGTGAGACCGGCTTTTTGTTTTATTTGTAGATCTTAACATCCTGCCTATGAACCGAAGAGACTTTATGAAGAATACCGGCCTTGCTGCTGCAGCGTTCTCCATCCTACCCACCGCGCAGCTTTTTTCCCGGCCATTAAAAACAAAAGTGCGCATCGCAATTATTGGCGTGGGCCTGCGCGGGCAAAATCATTTAGAGCTGGCTCTGAAACGATCCGACACCGAGGTTGTTGCCATCTGCGACATCAACGAACGCATGCTTACCGATGCGCTTGACCTGGTAAAAAAATCCGGTAAGGCCACACCGAAAGTTTTCAAAGGCGATGCAAATGCCTGGAAGAAATTGCTGGAAACAACAAAAGGTCTGGATGGTGTGATCATCGCCACTCCGTGGGAGTTGCACGCACCTATGATCATTGGCTCGCTGGAGGCAGGCGTAAAATATGTTGGTACCGAAGTTATCCTCGGCATTACCCTGCAGGATCATCGTTCGCACATTTGATCATCGTTGTCACTACATCACCTAATTTGAATTCAACTTTTGAATTCGGGTGATTTTCACCTCCGCG
>CAZHQP010000441.1:0-2155 GCA_964534735.1 uncultured Roseivirgaceae bacterium | reverse complement strand
TTCGGCCAGTAATATCACAGTTTTAGAAGGTTTGGAAGCGGTTCGGAAACGGCCTGCCATGTACATAGGAGACGTAGGTGTAAAAGGTCTCCATCACCTGATCTGGGAGGTTGTCGATAACTCAATCGATGAGGCGCTTGCCGGTTACTGCGATACCATCAAAGTAACGGTTAATGAGGACAATTCGATTACCGTTGAGGATAACGGCAGGGGTATTCCTACCGACATGCACCCGAAAGAAAAGCGTTCCGCGCTTGAAGTTGTAATGACGGTTCTCCACGCAGGTGGTAAGTTCGATAAAGACACCTATAAAGTTTCCGGAGGATTGCATGGAGTAGGGGTGTCGTGTGTAAATGCATTATCGTCTGTGCTCCATACAACTGTTTACCGCGAAGGTCAAATATTTGAGCAAGAGTATCATCGTGGTATACCGCAATATCCGGTTCGCGTAATCGGAAAATCGGAACGTACCGGAACAACCCAGCATTTTAAACCGGACGATGAAGTATTTACGATCACAACCGAGTACAACTACGAAACAATTGCTGCGCGTTTGCGCGAACTTGCGTTCCTCAATCCTGGTATTACGATTCTTCTGACCGATGTTCGGGAGAAAGACGAACAGGGAGAATCGAGGAATGATAAATTCCTTTCTGAAGGCGGTCTGCGTGAGTTCGTTGAATACATTGATTCAACCCGTGATAAACTTATTCCGGCCAACAACAGGCTTTACCGATTACCGGATGAGATCGGGCAGTTGAAAAACCTGGAAGAAGTTTATGTATATAATAACCGGATGGATACACTTCCCGCTTCTATGAACAACCTGGAAAAGCTTCGCGTATTATGGGTAAACGATAATTTCTTTCACACAATTCCTGCGACAACCTGGCGGGTGAAGAACATGGACTATCTTGATGCTTCGCAAAATTTTATTAAAAAGGTTCCTGACGAAATTGCTCAGGCTTCCCGCCTGACGGTACTGATTCTGTCAGGAACATTATTGAACAAAGAACGCGATAACCCGGAATTATTTAAAAAGCTGCGCGAACGAGGAACCCGTATCATCTACTATAAATCTGATACAGATGTGCAGGAAGATGAGCCGGAGTTTTAAAACTGGTTAGATCGCAACATAACCAGCGTACAACCCTCCACAACTTCAACATTTTGATCTTCGGCCATTTTTTCAAAAGCCGGATTTTCAGTTCCGGGATTGAAAATTATTCGCCTTGGCTTAAGACTTAGTAAATAAGCATACCATTCCGGCTGATTTTGCGGCCCAATGTATAATGTTATTGTATCAACGTTTTCAATCGGTGGCTTTTCGCGCAGGTTAAGGATTTTTCTTCCCAGCACCTCTTCTTTCTTGATTCCGATCGGAACAATTTCGTGTCCATAATCATCCAGCATCCGCGCTGCCATAAATGCATATCGGGATGGATTGGCCGTTGCTCCTACAATTACTGTCTTCCTCATAAGTTTATTTTTTTTCAAGAACCGGGCCGATTTGCCGATAATATAATGTTTGCGATGTGAGTCGTCTGATTTTTCGTCAAAATTCCTGATTTACAGATTTTTATCACATTTGCAACCTTCGCCTTACCGGATTACGTTTATCTTGCAGGCTTAAATTTTTAACTATGCGTATTAGAATTCTTGTTGTTTTACTCCTTGCTTCCCTGACCGGATTCGCACAATCCAAAAAGGCAGCAGCTTCCTATCAATACACGGTCGATCTGACTAAAGTTGTTGATGACAAGCTGTTCGTAGAACTTGCTGCACCTCCAATTAAAACTGATGAAATAACCTTTTATCTCCCTAAAATAGTTCCGGGAACATATTCCATTGCCGACTATGGCCGCTTTGTTTCAGAACTTAAGGCATTTGATAAAAAAGGCGCTGCCCTTACGGTTGAGCATATCAATGACAACGCCTGGAAAATCAAAGGGGCTACCAAGCTTGCAAAAATCACGTATACCGTTGACGATACGTATGACACTCAGCTTACAGCTGATCCGATCTTTCAGCCTGCCGGAACAAACATTGAAGCTGGCAAGAACTTTATCCTGAACACCAGCGGTTTTTTTGGCTACTTCGAAGGCATGAAAAATATGCCCTTTACCTTTAATGTTATCCGTGACAAAGCTTTCTA
>CAZHQP010000440.1:0-2166 GCA_964534735.1 uncultured Roseivirgaceae bacterium | reverse complement strand
GAAAGCGCACTTGATATTATCTATGAGCTCAATAGTAACGGTGAATTTTCGTACGTTAATGAATTAATGGTCAGGATGAGCGGCTATACGCGTAAAGAGCTTATCGGTAAACCATACCTCGAACTCATTCATCCGGAAGACCGTATTTATGCAACGGAATTCTATCGGACGCAACTTAAAACCGAGACGGAAAATAGCTACCTCGAGTTTCGCATGATCGGCAAAAACGATGAAGTTGCGTGGATTGGACAAAACGTCAGGTACTTTTATGAAAGCAAGTGGGTAACAAAAGTCCGTGTGGTGGCGCGCGATATCACTCAAGGCCGTCATGCACAACTTGCCTTACGGCAACTCAAGGAAGAAGCTGAACGCTCTACGCTGGCGAAAAGTCAGTTCCTCAGTATGATGAGTCATGAGATCCGCACTCCCATGAATGCCATTATCGGGCTTACGAATTTACTGATCGAGCAAAAGCCAACTCCCCAACAGCTCGAGAATTTAAAACTGCTACGCTTTTCAGGAGAAAATTTGCTGACAATCATTAACGACATCCTCGACTTCAGCAAGATCGAAGCGCAGAAGATCCAATTAGAAGTTATTAGCTTTGATATACGCCAGCTCATCGACCGCACAATCCAGATTCATCGGACGGCTGCGATAGATAAAGCTATTCTGCTTCAGTGCGTCATCGATCCTGAAATCCCGCAATACCTGGCCGGAGATCCGGTCAGGCTTATTCAGATAGTTACCAATCTGATTACGAACGCTATTAAGTTTACCCATGCTGGTCATGTAATATTAACGCTCCAACGTGCACGAGAGCAGGAGGAAAGTATTACGATAGTATTTAAAATTACAGATACGGGCATCGGCATTTCGCAAGACAAGCTTAACACGATCTTCGAAAGTTTTTCTCAAGCTGAGCAAACAACCACCCGCAACTATGGTGGCACAGGCCTGGGCCTCGCCATTACAAAAAAGCTCGTAGAGTTGATGGAAGGAAGTATCAGCGTTGAAAGTATTCCGGACTCAGGCTCAACGTTCACCGTGACACTCACACTCGGAATTGGTGCAATACCCGAAACTGAATATGCGCAAGATGCCATTCTTCAAATTAAGGCGGGCGCCCGGATACTGCTGGCTGAAGATAACCGTACAAACCAACTTGTTGTAATTGGATTTCTAAATAAGTGGAACATCACTACAACAATTGCCTCGAATGGGAAGGAAGCTGTACAACTTATTACCTCCAAAGAATTTGATCTGATCTTAATGGATTTGCAAATGCCAGAGATGAGTGGCTACGAAGCTGCGGAAGCCATCCGTAACATGGAGGACGTGTACTTTAAATCTATACCGATCATTGCGCTAACGGCATCCGCCATGGTCGAGATCAAAAACAAAGTACTTGCTTCTGGTATGAACGATTTTATTTCGAAGCCCTTTCAACCCAGTGAGCTTAAACGTTTGCTCGCAAAGTATGTCCCTGAAATTTCAGTGATGAATTCTTCGTATGAAGCGGGTACGATTCAAGCGATTGCACAGGAAAATGTTGAGTTTTATCAAAGCCTTCTGCAGTCAGCTCTTGAAAACCTCAAAGAGTTGCAGAAATCTTTTTATCAGATGATCAATACCAATGACCCTCTACCATTCCGCTCCACGGCTCACAAATGCAAAATGACCCTGGCTTTTATCAACGATACCGAACTGATCACAACGATAGAGGAAATTTCTGACATACTGCAGAAGTCTTCCCCTGACAAAATTCCAGCTGATCTTGTTAAAATTTTTGAGCATCATTTAGAAAGAGCTGTCAGGCAAATTCAAAATCCTGGAAACTAAGTTACACCAAATAAAGTCTCAAAGCTTAACTACTCCCACGCACTCTTATAAAACTCTTTCTTCTGCACATACTCCAGCAATGCCGTGTAAAAATCATGGGTTCCTAATGTAGCGCTGTCACCCCCCATGATTAATTTTTTCTTTGCACGCGTGATGGCAACATTGGTTCTGCGGATGTCGGCCAGAAAGCCAATTTCACCTGTATCATTGCTGCGCACAAAGCTGATCGCAATAATATCACGTTCCTGCCCCTGGAAAGCATCAACTGTATTAATGGTAATGAACCTGTGAATAGCCGACAGTTCTTCTGAAGCTTCTGCAAGC
>CAZHQP010000439.1:0-2167 GCA_964534735.1 uncultured Roseivirgaceae bacterium | reverse complement strand
ATGATTATGTATCGTATACAAAAACAGATGGCACAAAAGGATTCTACCGGACAGGGATACCTGGGGGATGTAGAAATGAACGCTGATAAAAAAGAGATCACGCTCTCTTTTGTTACGGCAACGAAAGCCAAAAAGATCAAAGTTGAAAAGTATGTATTTGACTATGATCTGAATTTCAAAAATTCCGAAAAGGAAGAGTATGACTACGCGAAAGATGTTAAAACCAAATACAAGTGGTTCAAATTCCGCAACGAAGAAATTGAAAAAACCATTGGTGTTACCGCAGAGCCAACCATGATGGGGAACCTCGTATTCAAACGCAAGGAGATCACAAGTTTCTGGAGCTGGTACTATGGCGGTTACAGAACGGAAGTGAAAGTTACCGACAAGCTGAAGCCGAGAAACGATGAAGGCAACAAATACTTCTATCGGGGCCACTTCGATAATGATGAAACCGGTGAGCTTCTTGCATTGGTGTCTCCCAAGATCAACGGCAAGGATTATTATAAAATGATGATGGAATACAATGTGTTAAAGGTTGACAAAGATCTGAACATTGTAAGCAAGGTTGATATCATGTTTGATAATCCGCAATACCTGATCTGGAAAGGCGTGTTTGATAATACTGGTGATTTCGCAGCCATCTTTGCACCAACTGCAGGTATGGGCATTAAAAATGAATCTGAGAAGCCCACTGAATATACTTACGTAAGAATTAATCCAAAAGGTGAAGTGGTTGAACGCGTTCCCTTCGAAACCAAGGCTACCCGCTGGATGATCGGTGGAGTGTACGATAAAGATGGAATTACAACAATTTATGGTGCCGGCTTTAAAATTGGTAAACCAAAGGATGCATACGCAGACTTCAAAAATTACGCTCCGGTTTACAAGGGTTTCGACAACATGCAGGTTGTAAGCATTAAAGGCGGAAAGCTTCAATACGTTTCAGCACCTAACCTGGACGAAATTGCCGGTAAAACAGTTGCTCCGTCAGGTCAGAAAAAAGCAAAGGAATATGATGGTGGCCGCATCCGGGTAACGGGTGTTCAAACAGCTCCTAACGGGGATGTGCTAATCATGGCTCAAATGCTAACATACAATGCCGTTAGTCAGATGGTCATCTACAAAGATTTCATGGTATTCCATTTTGGCAGCAATGGAGACTTTAAGAAAATGTACAGCATTGACACTCCTGCCAAAGGCGGATTATACAACTCAACAGATCCGTTAAGCTCTCCGGCAACCCGCCCGTCTGATTCCGAAATCTTTATCAGTGAAGACGGCAATACAGCATTATGGACAACCGCATTAGTAACTAAGGTTGATAAAACAAGTGTGTCTTACTATTTTCTGAATGAGAAAACTACCACATGGACTCCACGGGAACAATTGTTGATCAGCACGATTGATCTGGCTTCTGGTAGCATGACCCAGGTTCAAACCGCAGGTGATGACACGAAAGGCAAGAAAGACTTTTTCCTTCGCAAGGATATTCGCTTCGTTCCCTTTGGTGATGGAAAACGTGTTTTGGTAATTGGCGAAGACCGCATGAGTGTAGGTATATTCAGCAAGAACGATAACTACATCTATCTCGGTAAGATGAGCATAGCGGCTAAGAAATAGTAAATTTGGCTTGATTGGAAAGAGGGCTGCCGAATGGCAGTCCTTTTTTTGTGTCACTCTGAGCTCTGAGCTTGCCGAAGAGTCGAAGAGTGATTGTAACTCAGGCTTCGACAAGACTGACTACCGCAGGCAGACTCAGCCTGACAAACTCTAGATTAAATTATTCGCATACGCGAACTTGATCAATCCTACCAGTGAATTAGTGGCTGTTTTTTTTTGAAGATGTTTTTCCGGTGCGTCTCCACTGTTCGCTCACTGATAAACAGCTCCTCGGCAATGTCCTTATTGGTGTACTCTTTCGCGATAAGCTTTAATATCTCACGCTCACGATCAGTAAGAAGCTTTCCTTCATCAGGATTATTAAGGTTTGTAATGAGCATTTTATTCACATCACTGCTCAGGTAAACTTTGCCGTTGTTCACATCCCGGATGGCATTAAGTAACTCTTTATGCGTGTCTTTCTTCAGCACGTAGCCATTTACACCGGCTTTGATAAAGCAGACACCGCATGGATGATTGTCGCCACAGCATTCGTTTTGTTTAT
>CAZHQP010000438.1:0-2172 GCA_964534735.1 uncultured Roseivirgaceae bacterium | reverse complement strand
GAAAAGAAATTCAGCGGATTTATTTTTAAGATTCATGCTAACATGGATCCCAAGCACAGGAACCGGATTGCATTTTTACGGGTATGCTCCGGAAAGTTTGAGCGTGCAACGAACTATCATCATGTCAGGCAGCATAAAGGAATTCGGTTTTCAAATGCTACGGCATTTATGGCACAGGATCGCGAAACTGTAGATGAAGCATGGCCGGGCGATATTGTCGGCTTGTATGATACCGGAAACTTAAAGATTGGAGATACCCTTACTGAAGGAGAGGACATGATGTACACAGGAATCCCGAGCTTTTCACCTGAGATATTCAAGGAAGTTTTGAATATGGATGCCATGAAAAGCAAGCAGCTTGAAAAAGGCCTGGTGCAGCTGATGGAAGAAGGTGTTGCTCAGTTGTTTACATATGAGCTTGGAAATCGCAAGGCTATCGGTACAGTTGGAGCGCTGCAGTTTGAAGTAATCCAGTTCCGGTTGAAGAACGAATATGGGCGCAACGGTACAATTTGTTCCGCAGAACATTTACAAAGCATGCTGGATCAGCAGCACAAACGAAAAGAAACTTCAGGAGTTTATCGACTCCAAGCAACGGCACATTGCCCGTGATAAAGATGGCAAGCTGGTGTTCATGGCCGAATCGAAAGGCTGGCTGCAGATGGTTCAGGATAATTTCCCTGAAATCCAGTTTCACTTTACATCAGAATTCAAAGATTAAGGCACGATGGCAGGGCATGATGATTTTTCGGTTATCTACGAAGACAATCATTTGCTGATCGTAAACAAAGCTTCCGGCATCCTCGTGCAAGGAGATGAAACGGGGGATAAACCCCTGGTTGAACGATGTAAAGAGTATATCAAGGAGAAATACGGAAAGCCCGGAGCGGTTTTTTTGGGAGTAGTTCACCGGCTTGATCGCCCGGTAAGCGGGGTGGTGGTGCTGGCGCGAACATCCAAATCACTTGAACGAATGAATGAATTGTTTCGTGAAAAAGAAACAAAAAAAACGTACTGGGCCGTTGTTAAAAACAAACCGAAGAAAGATCACGATACGCTCATTCATTGGTTGACGAAGGATGAGAAAAAGAACAAGACGACATTCTTTACAAAAGAAACGCCAGGAGCCTTACGATCTGAATTGAGCTACAAGGTTATCGGGACCGCACAAGGTCATTGGCTTTTGCAAGTTAATCCGGTTACGGGACGGTCGCATCAGATCCGTGTTCAATTAGCCTCCATGGGTTGCCCGATCCGGGGTGATGTAAAATATGGCTATCCGGAAGGAATAAATAACGGAAGAAGTATAAATCTGCATGCCAAACAACTGGAGTTCATCCATCCCGTTAAAAAAGAGAACTTAAAAGTTGAAGCTCCGCTTCCGGATGACGGTTTCTGGAAGTATTTTTCAAGCTTCGAATGATCTATAATGTCAACCTGGTCGGATAAGCTTAAGAGTCGCTGGAACGTAAAGAACACGTGGCAGGTAATTGTGATCCTGATCGTGTTTGCGTGTACCGGATTTACCGTACTGTTTATCAAGAATCCTTTGTTTGCCTACTGGTTTCCTGATGGAGAGAAACCCCTGTGGGCAAGTATTGCTTACTGGATCTTGATCTTTCCGGTGTATAATGTTTTTCTGCTCGCGTACGGATTTATTTTCGGGCAATTCAAATTCTTCTGGGAGTTTGAGAAACGGTTCTTTAAACGAATTGGAAAGATATTTAGCAAATTCTGAGAAGCGATAAGCTAACGTCATTCCGAGCGAAGCGAGGAATGATGGTATTGATTAGCAAGGATGTGGATAAAATATCTTAATTGAGATACTTCGGCTGATGCCTCAGTATGACGGTAAATAAAAAAGGGATGCTGTTCACATCCCTTTTAATTTTATCATGTTCTGTGTCTACGCAGAACTATATGATTATTTCACTCCGTCAGCCAGAAGAATCACTTTATTCTTCAGCACTTCAACAACACCGCCTGTGATCGTTACATTACCCACTGCTTCTTTTGAAGATTTGTATTCAACAATCCCCTCTTTTAGCAAACCGATCAGCGGAGCGTGATTATCCATTACCTGGAAAGAACCATCCTCTCCCGGGAACGTAGCAATCGTTACATCGCCTTCGAAGATTTTTTTTTCAGGTGTTAATATTTCTAAATGCATAA
>CAZHQP010000437.1:0-2198 GCA_964534735.1 uncultured Roseivirgaceae bacterium | reverse complement strand
GATAAACCACGCGCAGGTTGCAGGTGTACCGATTATTATTGCGATCAACAAAATTGATAAACCAGGTGCAAATCCGGATAAAGTGCGCGAATCACTATCCAAGATCAACATCCTGGTGGAGGAGTGGGGTGGTAAGTATCAAAGCCAGAACATTTCTGCAAAAACAGGTGCAGGTATTGAAGATTTGCTCGAAAAAGTATTATTGGAAGCTGAGATACTAAACCTGAAGGCAAACCCGGACCGGGCTGCTGTAGGTTCTATTATTGAAGCTTCACTTGATAAAGGCCGCGGCTATCTGGCAACCATGATGGTTCAGACGGGTACGCTAAAAATCGGAGATATCGTTGTTGCCGGAGCACATTACGGTCGCGTAAAAGCGATGTTTGATGATACCGGAAAACGAATCAACGAAGCGGGGCCGTCAACACCGGTGCAAATGCTGGGGTTGGATGGGGCGCCACAGGCCGGTGAAAAAATTGTTGTAATGGAGTCCGACCGTGAAGCACGTGAGCTTGCGGGTAAACGCGGACAAATCCTGCGTGAGCAGAGCATCCGCACGAAGAAACACATTACACTCGATGAAATCGGAAGACGTCTGGCAATCGGTAACTTCAAGCAATTGAATGTGATCGTGAAAGGTGATGTGGACGGTTCAGTGGAGGCCTTGTCAGATTCATTGTTGAAGCTCTCAACGGCAGAAGTTCAGGTTGCGATCATTCACCGCGGTGTTGGTCAGATCTCTGAATCGGATGTATTGTTGGCGTCAGCGTCTGATGCAATTGTCCTCGGCTTCCAGGTTCGTCCTTCGAATGCCGCACGTAAGATTGCAGAGAACGAAGAGATCGAGATCCGCTTATATTCAATTATCTACGATGCCATCAACGAGGTGAAAGCCGCGATGGAAGGTATGCTTGCTCCGGAAACGCAGGAAGTAATCGTGGGTAATGCAGAAGTACGCGAAGTATTCAAGATCACGAAGGTTGGAACGGTTGCAGGCTGTATGGTAACGGATGGTTATCTGAAACGTGCCAACCCGATTCGCTTGATCCGCGATGGTATTGTAATTTACTCCGGTGAAATGGGTGCGCTGAAACGTTTTAAAGACGATGTGTCAGAAGTACGTTCCGGATTTGATTGCGGTATCAGCATTAAAGGATTTAACGACATTAATGTGGGTGATGTAATTGAGGCATACGAAACACGTGAAGTGAAGCGGACATTATAAACGCTGGTCTGTGAAAAAACAGACCATGGATACGGAGTAAATCAGATCTGTACAAAAAAAATAAAAAAAGCCTCTGAATTTCAGAGGCTTTTTTATGGATTGACAGTTAAAACTTATTTATTAAAATCTACGGTTGGTGCATTCTCTGCTCCGGCCGCAGCTTCAAATCCTTTTTTAGGTGAAAAGTCTTCATCGCCACCAAACATATTCAGAGCTGTCTTTTTGAAATAGCCTCTTACATACGTATTGTAGTTTTTAACGGACTCGTTGTAACGTTGACGCGCAACATTGATTCTGTTCTCAGTTCCTTCCAGCTGTGATTGAAGATCCTGAAAATTTTCTGTTGACCTAATTTGCGGATACGCCTCAAAGGCAAGATTGATGGCCGTATTGATTTGTCTTCCGGCTAATTCAAGATCCTCCGGAGTTTTCGCATTCACGATGCCTGCACGTGCCTGCGTTACACCAATTAAAATGCTTTTTTCATTTTCTGCAGCGCCCTTTACGGTTGCAACCAGGTTGGGTACAAGGTCCGCTCTGCGTTGATAAGCAGCCTGAACATCTGCGAACTCATTGTTAACGGTTTCCTGCGCAGCCACCGCACTGTCGTAAACTCCTGTGCCCCACATGAAGAATCCGCCAACAAAAACAACTATGATTCCGACTATAACTAAGGTTGTGATTAATCCTCTGCTCATATTTTTTACAATTAATAAGTGAAAATACAGATAAATAAAATAACCAGATTACAGTGCAGCGCTCTCGGCCATTTTTTCCATGTTATCCGCAATCCGAAGCTGCTCGATGAAACCATCAATGTCGCCATTCATAACGGCTGGTAAATTATGCTGTGTATACCCAATGCGATGGTCGGTCACCCGGCTTTGCGGATAATTATAGGTTCTGATTTTTTCTGAGCGGTCGCCTGTTTTTACCATTGATTTGCGCGCAGAGCTGATCTCCGAATTTTGTT
>CAZHQP010000436.1:0-2199 GCA_964534735.1 uncultured Roseivirgaceae bacterium | reverse complement strand
TACCGTTTGCTCTTTTCAGGTGCTCAGTAACTTTCATTTGATGTTATCTGGTGTTAATTTGTTAAATATCGTAAGACAAGTTCGGAGCTAACCATTTCTCCACTTCTTCCACGCTCATTCCCTTCCGCTTTGCATAATCATTCACCTGGTCTTTTTCAATTTTACCCAGCCCGAAGTATTTTGAATCAGGATGTGAGAAATAAAATCCGCTTACCGCTGCACCTGGATACATCGCGTACGATTCAGTTAAGGTTATTCCAACCTTGCCCGCATCCAGTAACTCGAATAATAATTTCTTCTCGGTGTGGTCAGGGCATGCAGGATAACCCGGAGCCGGACGAATGCCATCATACTTCTCGGCAATCATATCATCATTTGAAAGATGTTCGTCTTTGGCATATCCCCAAAATTCCTTCCGCACACGCTCATGCAGGCATTCTGCAAATGCTTCTGCCAGCCGGTCGGCCAAAGCTTTCGCCATAATCTCAGAATAGTCGTCCTGATTGGCTTTATGCTTTTCCACAAGCTTCTCCAACCCGATGCCTGCCGTTACAGCGAACATGCCGAAATGATCTTTTTCTTTTTCAGGAGAGACAAAATCTGCCAGACAAAAATTAGGAAGATTTTGAGCTTTCTTATTTTGCTGTCGTAAGAAATGGAACGTAGCAAACGACTCAGGCTGATCTTTTTTGAAAAGCCTAACATCATCGCCATCATTTACAGCACCATAAAACGCAACAACTCCGTTTGCCTGAAGCGATCGGCTCTTCACAATCTCATCCAGCATTTTATTGGCATCGTTATACAAACGCGTTGCCTCTTCGCCTACAACTTCATCTTTCAAAATTCCGGGGAAACGGCCGGCAAGCATCCATGTCTGGAAGAAGGGTGTCCAGTCGATATACTTTCTGATCTCTTGCAGCGGATAGTTTACAAATTCCTTTCTTCCGGTGAATAGAGGTTTTATAAACTTGGTGGCAGACCAATCGATCTTTGTTTTATTGCTTCTGGCTTCCTCCAGCTTAATATAATTCTTATCCTGCTTGCGGCTTTCGTGATCAGCTCGCAGGTTTTTGTACTCTTCTTTCATCTTTAACTGAAAGCTTTCCCGCGAATTAGTGCTGATCAACTCACTGGCAACCGGTACGGAACGCGAAGCATCCAGTACATAAACGACCGGCCCGTCATAAACCGGGTCAATTTTAACAGCCGTATGAATCCGTGAAGTTGTTGCTCCGCCAATTAACAACGGAAGCGTCATTTTCTCGCGTTGCATTTCTTTGGCAACATACACCATCTCATCCAGTGAAGGTGTGATTAATCCGCTCAGACCAACAACATCAACTTTTTCTCGTTTCGCAGCCTCAATGATCTTATCCGTTGGAACCATTACGCCCAGGTCAACCACATCGTAATTGTTACACGCTAATACAACGCCTACAATGTTCTTGCCGATATCGTGCACATCACCTTTTACCGTAGCCAGTAAAATTTTGGCAGCGGGCTTTCCAACATTTCCGCTTAACCGTTTTTCTTCTTCCAGATAAGGAGTCAGGTAAGAAACAGATTTCTTCATTACCCGGGCACTCTTCACCACCTGCGGCAAGAACATTTTTCCGGCACCAAACAAATCACCTACCACATTCATGCCCGACATCAGCGGACCTTCGATTACGTGCAGCGGTTTATCATATTTTTGCCGTGCTTCTTCTGTATCTGCGTCAATGTAGTCAATGATACCTTTAACAAGAGAATGCGTTATTCTTTCTTCCAGGGTTCCATTACGCCATTCCTCATCCTGTTCTTTCTTCTTCACTCCGCCTTTTACAGTTTCAGCAAAGTCCAGCAGGCGTTCCGTAGCATCTTCTCTCCTGTTCAACAGAACATCCTCCACTCGCTCAAGCAGATCTTTCGGGATTTCATCATACACTTCCAACATGGTTGGGTTTACGATACCCATGTCCATTCCATGCTGAATAGCATGATATAAAAATGCAGAGTGCATCGCTTCACGCACTTTTTGATTTCCGCGAAAGCTGAACGATACATTACTTACGCCACCGCTCACGTGCGCATGCGGAAGATTTTCACGAATCCATTTTGTTGCCTTGAAAAAGTCCAGTGCGTAATTTCTATGTTCATCAATCCCGGTGATGGTAGACTCATCGAAATGGGAAGTAATTGAAGCCGGGTTGAAAT
>CAZHQP010000435.1:0-2202 GCA_964534735.1 uncultured Roseivirgaceae bacterium | reverse complement strand
AGCCGACCGCATGTTGGATATGGGTTTTATCCACGATGTGAAAAAAATAATTGCAGCATGGGTATAGAGAAGGCCGCAGTTTTTCCGGTGCCGGTCTGGGCGCAACCCAATAAGTCTTTACGTTGTAACAAAACCGGTATGGCTTGCTCCTGAATGGGAGTTGGTTTTACATAACCTTCCGATTGTAGTGCTTTAAGAATAGGTTCAATGAGATTTAATTTTTCGAACATGGTTTGTGATTGAAGCGCAGCAAAACTGCGCGGTAAATAAAAAAATGGTTTCTAAATTTTTAGACGCCTCTTGGCTCGTTTCCGACTTTGCGGCTACGCAGAAAGGGCCTTTCTACGTGAATTTGGAGGAGTGATGTGCAAAGGTAGCGAAATAATTACGGCTTTTGATTATAAGCTTCATGAAATGCTTTGCGACCTGCTTCTATAATTTCGTTGGCCCGATAAAATTCAAACACACCACAGGCATTGCGCGAAACGTTAACTACCAGATCGGGTTTATGCATCTCAATCATCAACTCTGTTAATCGATCCTGTGTCATGTCGTACGTTTTGTTGAGTAAATCGAACAAGCCCAGTTTATCGGCAGCATCGGTATTGTTTTCAAATTTGGGTAACGAAGCCCGGATGGAATCGATCATTCTCAAATACGCAGCACGCTCTTTGTTCTCGATTTCAGCTTCTACTATTTGCGATGGCGTTGCCGGAATGTTGGCGTTAAGATTAACAGCAACCACAAAATCATCGGGTTGTCTGTTTAGCAGATTCAGCGGAAGCGGATTGAGTACACCACCATCTACTAATTTTAATTTTCCATCGCGTACGGGTGTAAATACCGTGGGTATGGCGATGGATGCGCGTAATGCTCTGAATAAACTGCCGCTTTTGTAAAGTACTTCTTTTTGTTCAGTCAGATCGGCAGCCACTGCGGTAAACGGAGTTTTAAAATGCTCAATCTGATGATCGCCAATAAATTCTTCAATGGCCTTGAATACACGCTCGCCCTTCACAAAGCCCTGGGCTGAAATGGTAAAGTCAAGCAAGCGAAACACATCCATCCGCGAAAGCTTGATTAACCAGTGTTTGTATTCGTGCAGGTAGCCCGCGCAATAAATACCACCTACTACTGCACCCATCGAGCAGCCGACAATCTCCTGAATGGCATAGCCTTTCTTTTCCAGTTCTTCAATTACACCAATGTGGGCCATGCCTCGTGCACCACCACTTCCTAAAACCAACCGAACATTTTTCATTGTCTTGCCAATCATCAAATATAATTCGGCCAATCTCAAAAAGGAATTTATTTTGCGCGAATGCCGACTAACAAGTTTGATTTTTTAGGTCAGGTTACGGACGATAAGTTAGCTCCAGAGTTGGAGCGTACATCCACGCGGTTTCATGTTACGGTGGCATGGGTTGCTATTGTGCTTGATCCCGTCTTCGCCATTACCGATTATTTCAACATTGCCAATCATTGGCAAACGTTATTGGTTATTCGCGTAGTGGTGTCGGCCCTTACGCTTTGCGCATTATTATTACGAAAACGATTTAAGTTACCCTCGTTTGTGGTGGCACTGGTACCCTTCTCGTTAATCTCAATGCAAAATGCTTATGTATATGCTGTGATTGATGCCGATAATGTGCTGGGCCAGAACTTAAATTACATGGCACTTTTAATTGGTGCAGCTATGTTTGTGTTGTGGCGTTGGTATTACTCGGTACTCATGATTGGTGTATCGGCAGTGGCTACCGGATTTTTTCTAAGCGTCAATAAACTGGTTACACCCGATTATTTCTTTATTCATGGTGGATTGTTGTTGATAGCGGTTGGAATTTTTACAGTGGTGCTTATCAATACCCGTTATCGGTTGGTGGTTCGCGAAACCAGAGCACGCTTGGCTCTTCGAATCAGCAATGAAGCCATACGTATGCAGGCCGATCAGATAAAAGATATAAACGAAAATCTTGAAAAGATTGTGCATGAACGTACCGCTGAACTTGAAACGAAGAACAAAGCGCTGGAAGAAGCCGCATTTATTAATGCGCACAAATTGCGGGCACCAGTTGCCAGTATTCTGGGATTGGTAGGCCTGATGAAAAGTACCAGCACTGTTGAGGATTTAAAACAGATTAGTGCAATGGTGCAGGATTCAACCGAAAAGTTAGATGCGGTTGTTTCAGAAATTACGCGAAC
>CAZHQP010000434.1:0-2202 GCA_964534735.1 uncultured Roseivirgaceae bacterium | reverse complement strand
TGCCTTTCGCAATGCCATTGATCTCCTCTAACATTTCGGGTGAATATTTTTTGGCAGTTCGCTCAAAATCGGTGGCAGCCAGGAACACGGTCAGCAAGGAATCCGGATTACCTTTTACAGACTTGCGGATGTTCGCTTTCCATTTATCGAATACCGCAGCGATTTCCCGTTTCAATTGCTTGCCATGTTGTACTCCACGCTCGTAAGCATTTCCTGAAAGCTCAATCAAAGGCATCTTCCTGCTGATCGGGCTTTCCTGGGTCACAAGCTCAATACCGGGTAAGCCTATAACAATTGCAAATAATAAGGCAGTAACGGTGCTGCAAGGATTTCTCATGAAGATGAAGTATTGATTTGAGCAGGGCAAGCTATTTAATTTTAAATGGCCTGAAATACTACTATATACGGTATCTTTCAATGATAATTTTAAATCCTATAAAGGGATATTCAGCGGATTTGCTAAACCTTCAGCATTCCTCTAAAACCACGGGCTGCATAATAGGATTCTGCTCCATTGTGGTACACAAAGATCTGTTCGTAGCGGTAATCACAAAAGAGTGCACCGCCCAGTTTTCTGATCGCGGCAGGAGTTTCGATCCAACTGGAAGTTTTCGTGTCAAACTTTCCAAGCTTTTGTAAATTCCGATACTGTTGTTCTGATAAAATCTCAATACCCATGTTCACAGCCATGTTCAAGGCACTGTCTTTAGGTTTATGTTCTTTCCTGGAGTCAAGAGCCTGCTTATCGTAACAGACACTTCTTCGGCCAGCCGGACTTTCCGGTGAGCAATCTATAAAGATAAACTCACCTGTTTTCTTATCCTGACCGATAACATCTGGTTCACCTCCGGTTCGTTCCATTTCACTGAGTGGCCAAAATTTATCCGGATCCGCTTCCAGGCGACTCTGAACTTTACTCCAGTCAATACCTTTATGGCGAATCATATTCTTCTCAAACCGTACTTTGAGAATGTTGATCAACGCATCATGCTCTCCGGATGATTTTGCTTTTTTAGTGCTTTTGGATTTGCTCATACATTCAGTGCTTACGTATTCATTCTATTACTATCTTAATCTTCCAGTCCTTTTCCCTTCAGAATTTTAGGAATATACTTTTTAATTCTGTCTTCACGGGTCTTAGCAAGCCTGGCTGATGAAAAATGAAGCAGATACCCGCGCTGTCGTCCGGGAGTGAGTGCAGAAAATGCTTTCTTCAACGCAGTGTTTTTACTCAATGAGTTTTTAAATTCGACCGGCATCTTAAACTCCGAAGTCTTCTTAAACTCAACTTTTAGTCCTGATTTCTCAACTTTAACAGCTTCTTTGATATAGGATTTCAAAACAGATTCCATGTCAGTTATCTGATCCAAATGCTTGAAACGGATTTGCCTCGCAGACTGTACATTCTCAGTCTGTTGAATAAGTATTTTCTTGCTGTCCTTCAACAAAGCGCCTTTATGAAACAGCAGGGCGCAGTATTCTTTAAATCCATGGATCAAAACAACATTGCTGCCTTCAAGCGTGTAACATGGATGGCCCCATTTTAATTCTTCGGTGAGGCCTGTATTAAGACAAATTGACCGCAGTTTCTTATACTCGTCCTGCCACGGGGTGTTTTTATTAAAGAACCAGTCAACTTTCGGGTTTGTATTTTTCATAGTCTACTGATTTACCGAAACAAGCCTTCTCTCTGCCGGTCTGAAATACCAGGATGTTATTGTTAGTAGAATTAATAACGAAGGGCCGAAATACGCGATCGCTTCATCTCCCACTGCTGCATGTGAAAAGACAGCTCCTGACATCGCAAAAAAGAAGCCTGCGTATGCCCATTCTTTCACCAACGGAAATTTAGGAACAAGAATGGCAATTACCCCTAACAATTTCCAGATACCTAAGATCGTTAAGAAGTAGACTGGATAACCCAGCTTGTTCATCATCTCAACTTCTGCTTTTACATTAAGCAATTGCACAATACCCGTTGACGTCATACCTAAAGCCAGCCATAAAGTTGTAATCCAGTAAATGATCTTATTTCTTTTATCGATAGTCATACGTTTTATTTTAGTTTGTTGACAATTTCCTGTAAACGATTATGTGCCATATTGATCCCCTGCGCGAAGGGCAGCTTCAGCAGTTGGTCACGAAGTGCATTTGAGCGATACACGACATGCATGGTTAACTTGCTTGTATCATCGGTTAAGC